>JAKFWB010000475.1 GCA_021732945.1 Porphyrobacter sp. | reverse complement strand
CTTGTTCAGCTTCGCGTTGTAGAGGTTCCACAATTCCGGCCGCTGGTTCTTCGGGTCCCATCCGTGACTGGCGGTGCGAAAGCTGAAGATGCGTTCCTTGGCGCGGCTCTTTTCCTCATCGCGCCGCGCGCCGCCAAAGGCTGCGTCAAAGCCATATTGGTCGAGCGCCTGCTTCAGCCCCTCGGTCTTCCACATATCGGTGTGCAGCGGCCCGTGATCGAAGGGATTGATCCCCTTTTCGGCCGCTTCGGGGTTCTGATAGACCAGCAATTCCATGCCGCTTTGCGCCGCCATGGTGTCGCGCAGATCGTACATCGCCTTGAACTTCCAGGTCGTGTCGACATGCAGCAGCGGGAAGGGCGGGGGCGCGGGATAGAACGCCTTGCGTGCCAGATGCAGCATCACCGCGCTGTCCTTGCCCACCGAATAGAGCATCACTGGCCGCTCGGCCTCAGCCACGACCTCACGGATGATATGGATCGCCTCGGCCTCAAGGCGCTGAAGGTGGGTGAGGGTTTGGCGAGACAGGTCGGACAAGGGCGGCACTCCGGTGGTGGCTTGCATGCCTGTGTGGCGAGCCGGGCTTGACTGTCCTACTCCCATATGGGAGCAAAACCCGTGGCGATCATCGACTCCGATCAGGCCGATCTGGTGCTGCCCTTGTTCAGGGGGCTGCTGGATGATGCGCCGTGGGATGTTTTTCTGGCCCGGCTGCTGGCCCGCACCGGGGCGGACCGGGTGCATCTGTTCGATGGCGATACCGCCGCCGCGCCGCGCTGGTATCGCCGCCTGGCCGGGGGCGGGTTGGCCGCCAATGACTTCGCGGCAGAACTGCGCGCGATCGGCGGGCCGGACCCGTCGCTGCGCCCCAACCGGGTCTATGCGCTGGAAGAGCTGCATGCCTTCGCCCCGGTGGAACGCGCAGCACAAGCCGCCGCACTGGCCGCAGCCGAGATTGCGGATGCACGCCTGATGCGGATCGGTGCGGCTCCGCGCGCGCCGTGGCTGGTGCTGCTGGCAGCGCAGGTGACCTTCGGGGCCGCGGATAGCGCGTTGATGACCAGACTGGCCCCCGCCATCGCGATCGCGGCCGCGCAGATCGAGCAGCTCCGCCTGCTGCGCCTGCGTGCCGAGGCGGCGGAACAGGCGGTGGCGGCGCTCGGCAAGGCGCAGGCGGTGCTGGGTGAGGACGGGGCTGTGTTGGTGGCCGACCGGCAGTGGCAGATGCTTCGGCCGCAGGGGCTCGCTCCGGGCGAGGTGTCCACTGCCCGCCCCATTGACGCGCCGCAACTCGCGCGGCTCAGCGATGGCACCGCGATGATGCTGCGACCCTTGCCGCACGCGCGGGCGATCGTGGCCAGCCTGCGCGTGCCGCCAGCACCTCTGCCGCAGGGCGCGACGGCAGCGCTGGCGGGCTTGCTCGGCCTGTCCCCGCGCGAAGCTGCGCTGGCGGTGCTGCTGGCGGAAGGACGCGCGCTGATCGAGGCCGGCCGCGCGCTGCGCCTGACCGACGAGACGACCCGCAACTATTCGAAGCGAATCTACGCCAAAACCGGGGCCAAGGGGCAGGGCGATCTGGTGCGGATCGTGCTGACCAGCCTTGCCCCGCTGGCATGATCGTAACGGCGAACACCGAAAAAGCGCAGGCAACGCATGCCGTCGATGTTGACCAGAGCCGAAAGGTTGTGGCAGTGGCAAACCGCGTTCACGCCATCCCCGCCACCTGGCCTGCCCCTAGGGCGACCACGCTGCGGCCCGACCGGCGGAAATGCGGGTGTAGCTCAATGGCAGAGCAGAAGCTTCCCAAGCTTACGACTAGGGTTCGATTCCCTTCACCCGCTCCACCCCTTCGCCAAACGTCCAGATTTGTCGGTAAAGCCTCTGGATTTCCGAGGGTTTTTTCTCTCAGCCGTCCGCTCAAGTCTTCTGATCTCCCCCCGCACCCAACGTCTGTGGGGGCCAAATCGTCGATGAAGCGAGCCTGGTTGTTGAGCCTGGCCCCCAACCTCGGGGCCATGACCGACATAGAGCGCTCGAATATGCCGCTGGCAGGCGTGGCGATTTGCCACGCAAAGCCGCGCGGGAATATGGCACCCACTCGCTACGGCGAACCAAGGCGTCAATCATCTACCGGGCAACCGCCAATCCGCGTGCCGTCCAGATCCTTCTCGGCGACCGCAAGATCAAGGATAGGGTGTGCTTTCGCGGGATCGACGTCAAAGACGCACTTGCTCTCGCCGAGAACACGGAAATTTGGACAACCGGCTCCTCGCGTAAACGACAGGGAGCCAATATCACGCTGCTCGGCCCGTGAGTGGCGGCTATCCAAAGTCCGTTTGCCGAAGCCCGACATTCAGGACGCGACCCCCTATCTGCGGCGAATTCCGCTGCATCCTTGCTACGAGGCCTGCCGTTTTGACAGGTTACGCTTGGACCGCGATCTGACATCCGGAGATCGACCAGGAGCATGATAACAGCATGACGGCAGGAAAACTATCTGAACGGGTCGCATTTGTTACCGGGGGATTGCGCGGGATCGGGCTGGCCTGCGCGGCGCGGCTGGTCGCCGATGGGGCGGCGGTGGTGGTCTGCGATCTTGACGATCCGGGTGCCGCCGCGCCGGTGCTCGGCCCGCTGGGCACGGCTGTCAGTTACATCCGGGTGGATGTCACCAGCGAAACCGATTGGCAGGCCGCCCACGATTTTGTGCTGGAGCGGCACGGCGCGCTGCATATCCTCGTCAACAATGCCGGGACTGATCTGACCGGCGCGGTCGAAGCGATCACCTTGGACGATTGGCGGCGGATCATGGCGGTCAATGTCGACGGGGTGTTCCTGGGCACGCGGATTTTCACGCCGTTGCTGGCAGCGAGCGGGGCCGAGGTTACCGGCGGATCGAGCATCATCAACGTCAGCTCGATCATGGGGCTGGTTGGGATGAGCGAAGTGTCCGCTTATAACACCAGCAAGGGCGCGGTGCGGATGTTTACCAAGGGCATCGCGATGGAATTCGCCGCCAAGAAAATGCCGGTCCGCGCCAATTCGCTGCATCCCGGCTTTGTAGAAACCCCGTTGCTGCACGCTGGGTTCGAACGCTGGGTGGCCAAGGGGATCGCTGAAAATGCGCAAGCGCTGATCGACGGGATGAACGCAGTGACCCCGATGGGGCGGCTGGGGCAGGCGGACGAAATCGCCGGGCCGGTGGCCTTCCTCGCCGGGCCGGACAGCAGCTTCATGACTGGCGCGGAGCTTGTGATTGACGGCGGGTGGACCGCGCAGTGACGATCAATCTGAACAATGTTGTCGCGGTCGTTACCGGGGCCAATGGCGGCATCGGCAGCGCGATGGTAACAGCAATGGCGGCCGCAGGCGCGCAGGTGGTGGCCAGCGATTTGCAGCCGGGCACCAGCCTTACCGCTTGCGAACATTACCTGCCGCTTGACGTGACAAGCCCGGACAGCTGGCGCGACCTCATCGACTTTATGGCGCGCGAATATGGCCGGGTTGATGCGCTGGTCCACAATGCGGGCATTTCGATCGTGACCAAGTTCGAAGACACCCCGCTGGCTGAATTTCACCGGGTCAACGCGGTCAATGTCGATAGCGTGATTATCGGCACGCAGGCGCTTTTGCCCCTGTTGAAGGCGGGCGGTCAGGGCCGTGCGGGCGGGGCCAGCGTGGTCAATGTCTCCAGCGTCGGGGGTCTGCGCGGCGCGCCGTTCAACGCCGCCTACTGCGCCAGCAAGGCAGCGGTCGCGATGTTGAGCAAGTGCATGGGGGCCGAATTTGCCGCGCTGGGATACCCGGTGCGGGTCAACAGCCTGCATCCCGGCGGGGTCGATACCGGGATGCTGGGCGGCATCTTCCAACGCTATGTCGATCTGGGCGTCATGCCCGATGTGGGCACCGCCATCGCTGGCACGGCGGCGCGTCACCCGATCGGACGGATGGGCCGCCCAGAAGAAATCGCCAGCGGCGCGGTGTTCCTGTGTTCGGAAGCGGCCAGTTTCATGACCTGCGATGAATTGGTGATCGACGGCGGTTTCGCCTCGATCTAGCGCCCCGATCTTGGGTCAGGCCCTAACCGGCAAGCGGCAGCATCGGGGTGACGGTGTAGCGGCGGCATTGCCACCCATCCGCCGCCGCGATGCATTCCATCCGGTAGCGCACGTGCATCGTCACCGAGCTGCCATCCCGGCCATGGCCCGCGCCGATGACATAGGCGGTCATCACGCCCACCGAGCCATCCCAGCTTTCGGGCCGGAAATTGCTGATCGCATGGAAACTGTGGCTGAGCGCGCCGAACGCGCCTTCGTAAAAGACCCGCAAAGCCGCCCGATCCGGCATCACCGGCACGCCAATGGCGCTCATATCCGTCACCGCGTCAGGGGTGAAGACCGCCAGCAGCCGGTCGACATTGGCCAAGCTATCAACGTTGTGGCAATGATCGACCATCAACCGTTCGATCGCGGTGCGGACATGATCAGGCATGGCGTTCATGGCGTTGGCGCGCCCAGCACCATGTCATTGAGCAATTCGTGGAACCGCTGAATACGCTTTTCCTGATAGCTCAGGATGCTGCCCTTGAACCCGCGTGAGGCCAGCCCCTGCTGCTGGGTAGATCCGATCGACAAGTCCTGATCGGCGACAAACCCCAGGCTCACCCCGTCACCATAGACCGAGTGGCGCTGCACCGCGTCATGTTCCAGCGGGATTGGTCCGACCGGGCTTTCCACCTCGGCCATGCCTGCGACCGGGGGGTAGAGGCACCAATGCTGGAAAATGCATTTGCCCGGATCGGTCGGGTGCGGTTCGGTGCGCAGGATCTGGCACTGTTCGGGCGACATGGTGAGCGTGAGGTTGGGAAACAGCGTGCAGTGGAAATAATCCACCAGCTGCTGATCGGTCATCGAATCATAGTTCGTGAACCCGCGCGCCGGGCCGAGCGTGCGCTTGGCGTGAATAATCGCTTCGCGGATGTCACCCGGGCGCCCGGCATAGGCTTCGGGATCGACCCCCCATGCCCGCGCGATATCGTCCAGCGGAGCGGGCACATTATCGAACTGGCGGCGGGTGGTGGCCTGATGGCCCTTCATCCACATCGCATTGTGCCCGCTGTCATACATTGCGAACACGGTGTCATCCAGCCCGTCATTGATGAAGGTCGACAATTCGGGGTGGATGGTGGGCAGGTGGTAGCTTTCGTTGAAATTGTCGCGGATGATCTTCCAGTTGAACGGGGCATCACACGACAGGTTCATCGCCCGCACCCATGTCTCCAGCCCATATCCGGCAAGCTTTTCGGGCAGCGGGGCGAGCCATTCGATCAGCGGCGCGGCGTCATCATCCATGCACCAGAACACGAACGGCCCCCAGGTCTCGCACCGCAGTTCGGTGAGATGCACCTTGCCGCAGGGGCTGCCGCCGGGGAAATCGTCGGGGTCTTGCACCTTCACCAGTGTGCCCGACGCATCGAACTGCCAACCGTGATAGGAACAGGTGATGCGCGGTGACGATGCCACATCGCCCAGCACCAGCCGGTTCCCGCGGTGCGGGCAGGTGTTGTAGAACGCCCGCACCGATCCGTCGGCCTGGCGCACCATAATCACCGATTCCCGGCCGAAGTTGTGGCGCACGGTATCGCCTTCGTCCTCGAATTCGGCGGTGACAGCGCCCAGATGCCAGACGCGCGGCCACAGATTGGCAAATTCCATGTCCATCCAATCGCGCGCGACATAGCGTTCGCCCGTGATCACATCGCCGCGCACGGGCTGATCGGCCCCTTCGGCGTATCGCGCTGCGCCATGCTGGATGTTCATTGATCGCAATCCCCTGCCTGCCATGGTGCCGCGCCATTGAAAAACCGGCACCAATGCCTGTTTTATCGGGCGCGCGGCACCAATCAAGCTCAGTTTTTAATTAGTTTGCCGTGACATTGCCCTGTTCTTGGCCCTAATGTCGCGCGCATGGCAAGTTCGCTCCCGGCTCCGCTGCCCCACGATGATCCCGCGCCGCCGCGCTGGCAACAACGCAAAGCCGCCGCCACCCGCAAACTGATCCTTGATGCGGCGACCGATTGTCTGGTCGAAGGCGGCTATGCCCGGTTGACCACGGTTGAGGTGCTGAAACAGGCGAATGTTTCGCGCGGGGCGATGCACCACCACTTCACCAGCCGCGCCGATCTGGTCAGCGCGCTGATCCACCATGTGCTGCACAAACGGCTCGAACGGTTCCTGTCGGATTACCTTTCGGCGCTGAAAGACACCGATCCCGCCCACGCCATCGCGGTTGCCACCGATGTGCACTGGCAAAGCATGAAGACGCCGGAATTTACCGCCTTTCTCGAACTGGTGATGGCGGCGCGCACCGATCCGGAATTGTCGGCCTTGCTGGTGCCGGCCACGCGCGAATTTGAACGCACGTGGATCAGCGAAGTCGAACGCGCGATCCCGCATTGGTCGGGCGCATCGGATCAGATGCTGCTGGCCAATGATGTCGCCGCGGCGCTGCACCTTGGCCTGCTGATCAACCGCCCCTTCATCGAAGATCCCGCCCGGCGCGAAGCCGTGCGCGACACGCTGGTGGCGCTAGTGAAAGACCTTTTCGCGCAGTCCAAGGGATAAAACCGGCACGATTGCCTGATTTTCCGCCGAAGTGATAGTTGCCGCGCCCGCGCGCTGATCCACAATGACCGGCGTTGACCGGTGGGAGCAGGCGGATGGCACAGCAGCAGGACATTCCCAAACCCCAAATCCCAACGCCCCTAAACGGGCGCGATCCCGCCCATCTGCGCGGCGATCCGATCACCGGCGACCGCTATCATTCGCCCGATTTTGCCAGGTCCGAATGGGACGGCTTGTGGACCCGCATCTGGCATATCGCCGGGCGGCTGGCGGACATCCCTGAACCCGGCGACTTCCTCGTCCACGATTTCATGAAGGAATCAGTGATCGTGGTGCGGCAGGATGACGGCACGATCCGCGCCTTCTACAACGCCTGCGGCCACCGGGGGATGCGGCTGGTGGGCGAATCCAGCTCGGTCGGGGCGTTCACCTGCCCCTATCACGGCTGGCGCTGGGGCACGGACGGGGTGCTGCAATATGCCCAAGACCCGCAGGATTTCCCCCAAAGCAACCCCTGCGGCAAGCTGCGGCTGAAGGCATTGCGCTGTGATAGCTGGGGCGGGTTTGCGTGGTACACGATGGACGATACCGCGCCGTCGCTTGCCGATTATCTCGATCCGATCCCGGCATTGTACCGCAACTATGCAATGGACACCGCCGTGCGCGTCGCGTGGTACCGGATCGAACTGAACGCCAATTGGAAATTCGTCACCGACAATTTCTCCGAAAGCTACCACACCCGCACCGCCCACCCGCAGGTGCCGCCGTGGATCGATCAGGACGTCGATTCGGCGCGGCATGAAATGTGGCCGCAAGGGCATGGCCGCACCGTGCAGCCGATGCGGCCATCGCTGACTGATCGGCCTGCCAGCGGCACCAACGCCGTCTTCGCCGCGATCCTGCAAGCATGGGACATAGATCCCGAAAGCTATGCCAGCTACGATGATTTCGTGGTGCAGGGCTGGCACGATCTGAAGGCGGCCAAGCGGCGATTGTGGCAGACACGCGGCTATAACCACTACGAACATCTCGATGATGAACAGATCACCGATAGCCCGCACACGGTGATCTTCCCCAATGTGACGATCAGTTTTCTTCCCGATAACCTTGTCTTCTTCCGCAGCGAACCGCACCCGGTCGATCCCGAAAAATGCTATTTCGATCTGTGGTGCATGGCCTTTCCGGTGGCGGGGCAGACCGAGGTGGAATCGATCATGGCCGGGGTCCGCCCGCTGCGTGAGGCCGCGATGTGCGAACACCGGGTGTTCGACAATGGCCGCGGCATTCCCGAATTGGCCGGGCAGATCGTTTATCAGGACATGGAACTGGCCGAAGGGATGCAGGCCGGGATGCATTCGCGCGGGTACAGCGACGCCCATCTCGCCGCGCAGGAAACCCGGGTGCGGCATTTCCACGAGGTATTGAACGATTGGATTGCGGCCCGCCGCCCGTAACTGGAGAAAAACCTTGCCCTTTTCCGGCCCCTTGGAAGATCGCCTCGCCATCCGCGAGTTGATGAACACCCATGCCCATGGCGTGATGACCCGCGATGCGGAAATATGGGGTTCGATCTGGGCCGAGGATGCCGCGTGGTTCCTGCCCGAATATCCCGACCTCGGCACGTTCGAAGGCAAGGCGGTGATTGTCGCGTCGTGGGTGGAATCGATGAAGGTTTACGGGCTCGATAACATGGCCAAGCCGATGGTCTATTGCATGGAACCCGGCAGCATCGAGGTTGACGGCGACCGCGCCACTGCCGTCGCCTACACCCATGAGCTGTATCAGCATCCCGAATCCGGCAAGCTGGTGCGCGGCGCGGGGCGGTATGATGATGTGCTGGAAAGGCGCGAGGGCCGCTGGCTGTTCGTGCGGCGCGCTTACTGCATCCTGCACGAACAGATCAGCGACCACTGAAGCGCTAGATTTTCACGATGACCTTGCCGGTGTTCTGCCCGGTCATCAGCCGTGTGAAGGCTGTGAGAACGTTGTCGATCCCCTGCGTCTCGTCGAATTCACCCATCAACTGCCCTGCATCATACAGCGCGCGCAGGCCGGGGTAGTAATCGCGCCCCTCGGCCATGAAATCGGGCAGGAAGATGCCGCGAATGGTCAACCGCTTCATCAGCACCTGATCAAACCGGGC
>JAKFWB010000474.1 GCA_021732945.1 Porphyrobacter sp. | reverse complement strand
GATTTGATGAACAAAGTGTTTGTGCGCGCGGCGAGTTGTTTTGCCGCGACAATTGTTCTGAGCGGATGCGTGGCAGCAGCCACAAGTTCGGCGCGCAATGAGGCACAGCTGCAGTGCGAACGCGACGGCAAGGTCTTCGTCGAGCGCGAGAAGATCAGCAGAGGCGGCGTGTTCGGTTCGGTGACCATCGCCGGAGACTGCCTCGGGCCGGATGACGAAGGCTATGCCGAAGCCGTCGAGAGGCAGAAGGCCAAGGGCGCGACCGTGCGCTGAGCGCGCGGTGCGAGGGTGCAAATGCGATCACCGAAACGGGCAGCGAGATTTTCACCAAGAGCCCGACGGGGCGGGATTGCCCGCCTTACCAGAGCCTATGATCGCCGGTGATTTTCCTGATCAGGAGCGGCTTTGGAATGCTTATGGTCATGCCATAGGCGCAGCCTTGGGCGTTGAGCTAGTTATTCGCTGGAGCAACTACCACGTTCGGGCAAAAAAGCTGCTTCAAGGGCGACCGAATGACCCTAACTTTGAGGCCAAACAGAACAAGCTCATTCAAAATGCCTTTGAGGGAACCTTCGGACAGATTGCCGTCCAGTTCAAAGAGCTAAATCCTTCCTTGAACGCCCCTCTGTTTTTGGAGGCGCTCGATAACGCGGTGGAGTTCAGGAATCGTCTGGGCCACAAGTTTTTGGCTCAGCACCTGAGGAACTTACGGACTGAAGAAGGCCTCGACCTGATAGCAATCGAGTGCAATCTTTATCTTGACCATTTCCGAAGATTGGAAAGCTACCTTCGACAAAATGTGGATTTCGATTGGGCAATCTTTGAACGTGTTACAAAGCTCAAGCCAAACTCAGATCCGCATCCGTTTGCCTCATGGTTGGACTATCAAGGTTGATGCCTTGTGGGTCACAAAAACCACACCGCCAGCACCCCAACCATCACCAGCACCACCGCGACCGAGAACCCCAGCATCGCCAGCACCGGCCGGGTCACCCGCCCATGCAGCACCCAATCATACCCCGCCGCAATCGCAATCGTGATCGGCACCTGCACCGCAATCGCAACCGGATCGGGCAGGCCCAGCACTTGCACCACGCGGGCATAGGCGGGGGTCATCAGCGCCAGCGTAGCGATCAGCATCGCTTGGCGGTGCGCGGCGATGTCGCAGCGGCGGGCGAAGTGGATTGCGGTGAAATAGAGCGGGATAAAGGTCACGAAGGCGGCCAAGTTCACCACCGTCACCTCCGGGCGGCCCAGCTCCTGCCCGATGCGCCACGAAATTGCCGATCCGCTCACCAGCATCGCGCCCACCAGCGCAATCGAGGCGCGGCCGGTCGCCCGGTGGGCGGCCAGCTTGAATCGCGCGGCGGCGAAGGCTTGGCTCGCCAGCAGAGCCAGCCATGCGATCATGCTCACCGCATGGAACACCACAATCGGGGTGTAGCGCGCCTGCACCTCAGGATGCAGCGCAGCCTTCAGCGCAAAGGCGATCAGCGTGAAGCCCAGCAAGCCCAGCGCGATCTTGCCCATCAATGTGTTGGCCCGGACGTGACTTTCAGGTGCGCGCACTAATTCTCCCTTGCCGCCCGGATTGCGGCTCCGGCGGCAAACGGAGCGAGTGCCACCAGCGCGAGGCTTATGGCTGCAACGAAGCCGAGGCTCACTTGATCCTGACGGGCGAGCGCCCCGGCACCGAAAATCAGGATCGGCAGCGCGAGGGGGATGAGGAGGAGACCCGACAGCGCCGCGCCTGCGCGCAAGGATGCGGTGAGGGCGGCGATCATCAGGCCTATCGCTGCCAGCCCCGGCGTGCCCACCAGCAGGCCGAGGAGCAGGATCTGCAACGTCTCGCCCTCGATCTTGAGCAGCGCGGCGGCGGGGAAGGTTGCCAGCACCAGCGGCGGGCCGAAGCTGAGCCAATGGGCGACAAGCCGCACCGCCATCATCGCTTCTTCCGCCATGCCGCGCAGCTTCAACTGATCGAAGAAGCCAAGCTCGATATCGCGCGCCACCAGCTTTTCGAGCGGCAAGATCGCCGCCAGCAGCGCCGCGATCCACACCACCCCGCCGCCGGTCTTGGCGAGGATGTTGGCGTCCGGCCCGACCGCGAAGGGGAACAGCATCGCCACCGCAACGAAGAACACCACCGGCAGGGCAGCGCCGATTCCGGTGAAAGGGAAGAACTGCGCCAGATCGCGGCGGAGCAGGGCGGCGATCATGCCTCCTCCTCCGCTGGCGAGGGCGCGAAGTCCTCGATGGCGAAGCTCGTCATTCCCGGCACATCCAGCGCCTGGTGCGAGGCGATCAGCGCAATCCCGCCGCCGCCAATATGCAACCGGATCAGGGCGGTCGCCTTGGCAATCGTATCGGCATCCAGCCCTGACAGCGGCTCATCAAGCAGCCAGATCGGCACCGCGCGATTGAGCAGCGCTGCCAGCGCCGCGCGCTTCTTCTGCCCGGTCGAAAGAAACCGTACCGGCACCTCGAGCAGTGGTTGCAGCCCGAGCGTAGCGAGCGCGCCATCAGGGCTGGTGCAGCCGTCGACCCGCTCCCAAAAGGCCAGCGCCTTGCCCAGCGGCAGATCGGGATCGAGCCCGGTGCGCTCATCCAGCAGCCCCAGCGCGCCCTCGCGCTCAACCTTGCCCGCATAGGGCGTCGTCAACCCCGCGAGCGCACGGATCAGCGTCGTTTTGCCCGCGCCGTTCGCGCCTGTGACATGGCACGCCGCGCCCGCTTCCAGCCGGAACGACAGCCGCCGAAACAGCAGCCGATCCCCCCGGCGGCAGGCGAGATTGTCAGCGGCGAGGGAGGGCGAGGGCGCTTGCATTGCGCCGCAGCGTTAGGGAAAAGGGGCCAAGCAAACAAGCGACCCCTTTCTGCCGGAGACCCTCATGTCCGTCCACGAACTCGACGCCGCCCAAGTCTCGCAACTGCTCGCCGACCACCCGGCGTGGGCGCTGGCGCGCGAGGGCAAGGCGATCACCCGGACATTCCAGTTCAAGGATTTCTCAGCTGCCTGGGGCTTCATGTCCCGCGTCGCCCTGTTGGCCGAGACGCAGGATCACCACCCGGAATGGGTCAACGTCTACGCAAAGGTTGAAGTAACGCTGACCACCCATGATGCAGGCGCGACCGGCGGGTTATCGCAGCGCGACGCCAAACTGGCGCGGGCGATTGATGGGTTGGTGTGAAACCAATCTCCGTTCGGGCTGAGCTTGTCGAAGCCTTGCCCTTCTTCTTCTTCTTCTGACTGGGCTCAAAAGAAAGAACAGCCCTTCGACAAGCTCAGGGCGAACGGAGAATGTCCATTACTTCCCCAGCAACCCCTGCCGCCCCGCCGCGCGCTGTTGCTTGCGCACCTTGCCCGGCATCCAGCGCTTGGCAAACGCCAGCTGGCGTGCGGTCTTGCCGACCAGATAGTGCAGGTCGTCGCCGTGGACCGCATTCCATACCGCTTGCGCCACTTCCTCGACCGGCGTGATTTCCAGCCCCGCCGCTGTCACGCGGGTGCGGATGTTTTCGTTGGTGTTGCGGTTGCCGGTGCCATCGAGCAGCGGCGTGTCGATGAAGCTCGGGCAGATCGAGGAGACCTTGATCCCGTCCGGCGCCCATTCGGCATCGAGGCTTTCGGCAATCCCGCGCACCCCGAATTTGGTGGCGCTGTAGACGCTCATCCCGCTGCCGCCGGTCAGCCCGGCTGCACTGGCGATATTGACCAGCGCCGATGCGGGCGCGCTTGCCTTGAGGAACGGATAGGCGGCCTGCGCGCCGTAGAGCACCCCGCGCAGATTGATGTCGAGGCAGGCATCGATCTCTTCCTTGCTGAGTTCGGCGAGTGGCCCGCCGGTGCCGATCCCGGCATTGTTGACCATTGCATCGATCCGGCCGCCTGCCGCGGCGGCGAAGGCGGTGAGCGACTCGTCCCAAGCGGCCCGGTCACGCACGTCGAGCCGGCCCGACCACTTGGCCTCGCCAGCGGTCAGCCCCAGCGTCTCGGCCATTCCGGCCTCGTTGATGTCGGACACCCCGACAAACCACCCGTGCGCGGCAAAGTGGCGGGCGACGGCGCGGCCAATCCCCGATCCGCCGCCCGTGATGAAGATGCTGCGCTGTGGTGCCATGGGATCCCCTCTCGATTGCTATTTGCGGGCCGGTCTAGTGCGGACTGACACGCTTGTCAGCAGGCTCCTTGCACGAACGCATAGCGTCAGGTTTTGGGCTGGCTCGAACAGCGGCACATTGGCCGGAGCTGGGTGGTTTTTGGTCATTCGACCAGAGGGCACGGGAACAGCGCCTCAACCACATTGGGCGTCACATACCGCATTTTGGGGGCATAATTCCCCATCACCTCGGCGATCTTGTCGTCAGCCGGGATGTGCTGGATCGCTTCCTTGAAACCCGGCTGTGCCAGCATATGGCGGATTTGGAGCACCGCGACATCGGGATCGGCAATCCCGTCACCGTCGTCTGCAACGGGGAGCCAATGCAGGCCGCATTCCGGGCGAGCATTGCGTGGGCGATTTGTCGCCTTGGAAATGATGATGGTGTAATAGCCATCCGCGTCCGTCGGAACCTCTTCGTCGAACACACAATCATTGACCCGCGTGTTGGCAAAGCTTTGGTTGGAACAGACCGACCAGTATCGCACCTGGCCCTGCCCCATTGTGCCGTCACCCTTGACCGTGCGCGGCGTCGTGGGCGCCTTGGCGCGCAAGATCGCGACCGGCCCGAACCGCAGATTGACGATGGTGCGGATATAATTGTTGTCCGGATTGGGATAGAACCCGCCCTCGCTGCGCCGCGCAGCAGGATCGATCTGGCCGGTGTAGATGCCGATCAGGCTCGCCCGGTCCATCTGGATGTACCAGCGCGGGTCGGGCTGCGCGGGCCATGTGTCGGGCTTGCCCGGCTGGCTGGTCAGTTCGCGGTACTGCGACACCGGCAGGCCGAGCGCCGCCACGTTAAGCTGCGGCTGCTGCGCGGCGTTAAGCGCGGCGCAGGCGCCTTTCCCGCGCAGCTTCGTGCCGTCGGCCAGCGTCAGGACCGGCTCAGGCAGCCCGGTGCCGCCCGTCACCGGCGTAGCGGTATCATTGGCGTAGATGCGATAAAGTATCGTCTGCTGGCCCGGACCATATTTGGGAGCTTTCAGCACCTGCCGCTGTGCGCCGGGAAGTTCGATCCCCTCGGCCAGCGCGCCGGACGCGGGCGCATCGACCACCCCGATGGCATAGCCGCGCTGGGCCGCATTGCGGTTCGCGCCGGGGCGGAACGGGTTGGTCGCTCCCGGTTGCGGGGCGATCAGGTAATCGGCCAAAGCCTCTATCGGGCGGCCTGCGGCATCATAGCTGATGAAGCTCATATAGCGCGCATGCGGAAAATCGCCCTCGACGCTCAGCTTCGCACCTTCGGGGACGGTGAAGGTGGCCGACCAGTAGAACGTATTGGCGTCGGGATAGGCGAGATTGATGTAAGGATCGCCGCTGAACGGACCACGCGCCCAGAAACACGATCGCGGGCCGGGGATTCCTGCGGCGTCGGTGACGGAGGCTGCCGGGGAAGCGGCGGCGACCGGAGCTTGCAGCAGCACTGCCAGGGCGGCGACGGACATGGCAGCTATTTTCATGATTGTGGCTCCCTCGTTCTGGTCATGATGCCGTCTTAGCAGGGCCACTCGCATGATATTGTCAAGTTTTGGACATTTGCTAAACCATTTTGATGAACGCCGCAGACCACCTGTTCGCTCAGCGCGCGTTGGCCTCATCGCCGGTGCTGGGGATGCTGCCCCCGGTCTTGCGTGACCGGCTGCTGCGATCCGCGCAGACCATCCGATGCGGCGGAGCAACACTCTTATGCGCGGCGAAGGAACAACCCACGCTGCTCTATCTTGTTCGGCAGGGTCAGGTCGAGCTGACGGCCCATTCGGCTGATGGTGAGGAAATGACGATCTCGGCGCTTGGTCCGGGAAGCTGGATCAGCTGGCTTGGTCTGTTCGACAGCCGACCTGTGCAGCATGATATTATCGGGACGTCAGGTTCGCGGATCATTGCTTTCCCCGCACGGCTGATCCGCGAAGCGGTTGAAGCCGTGCCGGGGTGCTATCCTGTGATCATCACCGAGATCGGCGGGCGGTTTCGCGCACTGATCCAGTGGGTCGAACAATCGGCACTTGCAAATAGGGACCGGCGGCTGGCGCAACTGCTGCTCAGCCTGGCGCGCACGTCCGGCCACGACGAGAACGCTGTGCTGCTGACCCGCGCCAAGATCGCACGCCTGATGGGCTGCTCACGCCAAACGCTGCATGGCGCGCTGGGGGAACTGGCCAGCAAACGCCTTGTCAGGCTGGCCTATGGACGAATCGAGATCCTGGACGCAGCAGGGTTGGAACGACTTGGCTGAAAATCTTCGGCAAGATGGCGGTTGGCAAAGCCAAGGAATAGTGCTGCGACGACCGCTACGGGGTCCTTAGCCGAATGGCGGCTTTTGGCCTGTAAATGTGAATACCGGACGCAGCCTCAAACCCGCTCACAGCGCCGGGTTGGCGTAGAAATGCCAGGTGAAAATCGCCATGCTGCCGCGCTGCGGAGACCAGCTTGCCGCCAGGCTGCGAGTGGCCTTTTCGGACGGGCGCTCTTCAAGGTCGAGCAGGCGCTTGACCCCTTCCTGCACCGCCAAATCGCCTGCGGGCCAGATATCGGGGCGGCCTTCGGCGAACAGCAGATAGATTTCCGCCGACCAGCGCCCGATGCCCTTGATCCGGGTGAGCAGGGCGATTGCCTCCTCGTCGTCGGCAGGCAGGTTGTCGAAATCGAGCTCGCCCGCCACCGCCAATTCGCACAAGGACCGCGCGTAGCCCTGTTTCTGGCGCGACAGCCCGCAGGCGCGCAGGGCATCGTAATCGCGCTCCAGCAGGCAGGCGGGAGTGAAATCTGCGCCCAGTTCGGCCTCCAGCTTGTTCCACACCGAGGCAGCCGCCGCGACCGAGACCTGTTGGCCGACAATGGTGCGCAGCAGCGTCTTGTAGCCGGGATCGCGGATGCGCGCGTCGGGATAGCCGACGCGGGTCAGCGCGCTCGCCAGCTGCGGTTCGCGCGAAGCCAGCGCATCGAGATCATCGCGCAATTTTTCCGCTGTCAGTCCCACTGCCACTTTCCTTAACTTGCCTTGGCCCCAAGAGTATCTTAGCAGCCCGTCTGCACCCGCACAGCGCAGAACCTTGCGCCCAATAGCCGAAAAGGAATTCTGATCCATGCCCAGATTGGTCGTCACCAACCGCGAAGGCGCCACCAGCGAGATTTCCGTCGATGACGGGCTGACCGTGATGGAAGCGATCCGCGACAACGGGTTTGACGAGCTGCTGGCGCTGTGCGGCGGGTGCTGTTCGTGCGCGACGTGCCACATCCATGTTGATGCGGCCTTCGCGCAACTGCTGCCAAAGATGAGCGAAGACGAGGATGATCTGCTCGAATCCTCCGATCACCGCGCGCCCACCAGCCGCTTGTCGTGCCAGATCCCGTTCACCGTGGAACTCGACGGCCTGCACGTCACCATCGCCCCGGAAGATTGATCCGGAGCGGGGCGCGGGCCGGTGGACGCAGAACTGGCCCGGTTCCTGCGCGAAGAACTCGGACATGCCGCCGATGGCCCCGCCGGGCCGTGGCCAGAAAGTTGGAACGTGAGTGGTGCGGTGTGGCTGTGGCAAGGCAGCGACGGAGCGCCCGCCAAGGGTTCTTGGTATTTCCTGACCATCGATGGCGAAACCGCACAGGCAATCCGCGCCCATGCCACCAATGCGGCGGCGTGGGGATCGGTTTATGTTGAGGCGACCATCGGCGGCACCACGTGGCGCACTTCGCTATTCCCGTCCAAACAGGTCGGCGGCTGGCTGCTGCCTTTGAAGGCCGCGGTGCGCAAGGCCGAGAGGATCGTCGAGGGCAGCGAGATCGCGGTACAGCTGGCGCTGGCCTGACCCTCGTCATTGCGAGGAGCCGAAGGCGACGCGGCAATCCATGGTCTGTGGTGTCCACTTGACGGAAGCTCCGTCCATGGATTGCTTCGCCTTCGGCTCGCAATGACGAGTGGAGGATCAACTCCTTGTTGCCTTGATCATTGCCCCGCGCGGTTCGAACGCCTAATTCAGCATCCATGAACATCACCCGCCCCTTTGGCGATACGCTCGCACTGATCGGTAACACCCCAATTGTCCGCTTGTCTGGCCCCAGTGAAGCGGCAGGCTGCGACATTTACGGCAAGTGCGAATTCGCCAATCCCGGATCGTCGGTCAAAGACCGCGCGGCCTTGTGGATCATCCGCGATGCCGAGGCGCGGGGCGAGCTGCTGCCCGGCGGCACGGTGGTTGAGGGCACGGCGGGCAATACCGGGATCGGCATCGCGCTGGTCGCCAATGCGCGCGGTTACAAGACCATCATCGTCATGCCCGACAACCAGTCCAAGGAGAAGATGGACACGCTGCGGGCGCTCGGCGCGGAACTGGTATTGGTGCCGCCGACCAAGTTCGCTGACGCGGGCCATTTCGTCCACACCTCGCGCCGCATCGCGCAGGAAACCCCCGGCGCAGTCTGGGCCAACCAGTTCGATAATATCGCCAACCGCCGCGCCCATATCGAAGGCACTGCGCCGGAAATCTGGGAGCAGCTGGGCGGCCGTGTCGACGGGTTCACCTGCGCGGCGGGCACCGGCGGGACCATTGCGGGGGTGGGCCTCGGCCTCAAGGCGCTGGACGAGAATATCCGCATCGCGCTCACCGATC
>JAKFWB010000300.1 GCA_021732945.1 Porphyrobacter sp. | reverse complement strand
GCCGTCTTCCGCATCGCCGTTGTCGCCAGCTTCGCCATCGCTGCCGTCCTCACGATCACCACGGCTGCGATTGCGGCCACCCCTGCGGCGGCGGCGCTTTTTCCTGCGGGCGGCGTCATCATCGCTATCGGCCGTATCGCGGCGTTCGCGTGGCTGACGGGGCTCGCGCTGCTCAACCTCTTCCTCCTCGGCGAAATCGTCCTCGTCCTCGGGGATCTCGTCATCGTCATCATCATCGATGATCGGTTCGAACTTCGGCGCAAAGGCCGGGCGCGGGCCAGCGCTGGAGACGCTCATCTTCGCGCCTTCCTGCTCGCCTTCGGGCACCACTTCGATGCTCACGCCGTAACGATGCTCGATCTCGACCAGATCGCCGCGCTTTTCGTTGAGCAGGTAGATCGCCGCTTCGGTGCTAGCACCCAGACGGATCAGCGTGCCCTTGCCGCGCGCCGCCTCGTCCTCGATCAGACGCAGCGCCGAAAGCCCGGCCGATGATGCTGTGCGCACCAGGCCTGTGCCATCGCAATGCGGACAGGCGCGGGTGGTCGCTTCGAGCACCCCGGTGCGCAGCCGCTGACGGCTCATTTCCATCAGGCCGAAGGAGCTGATCCGGCCCACCTGAATGCGCGCGCGATCATTCTTCAGCGCGTCTTTCATGGCCTTTTCGACCTTACGGACGTTGTTCGAATACTCCATGTCGATGAAGTCGATCACGACCAGACCGGCCATGTCGCGCAGACGCAATTGGCGGGCGATTTCGCGCGCGGCTTCAAGGTTTGTATGGAGCGCGGTCGCTTCGATCCCGTGTTCCTTGGTGGAACGGCCGGAGTTGATGTCGATCGACACCAGAGCTTCGGTTGGGTTGATGATCAGATAGCCGCCCGATTTGAGCTGCACCATCGGATCATACATCGCGCGCAGCTGATCTTCCGCGCCGTAACGCTGGAACAGCGGCACCGGATCGGAATAGGCCTTCACCTTGCGCGCATGGCTGGGCATCAGCATTTTCATGAAGGCCTTGGCCGACTTGTAGCCTTCCTCGCCCTCAACAACGACTTCTTCGATTTCCTTGTTGTAGATGTCGCGGATCGCGCGCTTGATCAGGTCGCTGTCCGAATGGATCAGCGCAGGCGCGACCGAAGCCAGCGTGTTCTCGCGGATCTCGTCCCACACGCGGGCGAGGTAATCGAAGTCACGCTTGATCTCGGGCTTGGTGCGGCTCATCCAGGCGGTGCGGACGATCAGGCCCATGGTCTTGGGCAGCTTCAGATCGGACACCATGTCCTTCAACCGCTTGCGATCGCTGGTCGAGCTGATCTTGCGGCTGATCCCGCCGCCATGCGAGCTGTTGGGCATCAGCACGGTGTAACGTCCGGCGAGGCTGAGATACGAGGTCAGCGCCGCGCCCTTGTTGCCGCGTTCTTCCTTGACGACCTGCACCAGCAGCACCTGGCGACGCTGGATCACGTCCTGAATCTTGTAACGGCGGCGCAGCGCCATGCGCTTGGCGCGCACTTCGTCTACCTGCTTGGCGCGGCTGCGGCCCTTGGAATTGTCGCCGCCCCTGTCTCCGCCCTTTTCGCCGCGTCCTCCCTGACGGCGGCGACCACGGCGGCCCCGGCCACGATCCTGCTCGGCGTCTTCGTTTGAAGCGTCTTCGCTGGAGGCGTCTTCATCGCCATTTTCGTCATCAGTCGATTCTTCGTCGGAAGCGCCATCTTCGATGGTGGCGACATCATCCTTGTCGGACGTGTCGACTTCTTCGACACCGTTTTCGGCAAAATCTTCGGCCAGCGCGCCGCCGCTGTCGTCTTCGGCGTCATATTCCTCGCCGGGGGAGATGCCTTCATCTTCCTCTTCGGCGCGCAGACGCTCTTCTTCCTCAGCGGCTTCAGCCTCTTCGGCGAGCAGCGCATCACGATCCGCCTTGGGGATCTGATAGTAATCGGGGTGAATTTCGCTGAAGGCGAGGAACCCGTGCCGGTTGCCGCCAAAGTCGACAAATGCCGCCTGTAGCGAAGGTTCAACCCGGGTTACCTTGGCGAGGTAGATATTTCCCTTGATCTGCTTGTGTTCGGCAGATTCGAAATCGAATTCTTCAATCCGGTTGCCTTGCAGAACCGCCACCCGGGTTTCTTCCGGGTGGCGCGCATCGATAAGCATGCGCGTTGCCATGTAATAGTCTCCATGCGCCCGGCCTTGCCCGCAATGGGACATAAAGGGAGCGCGATTTGTGGGGTGAACCGGCGTGCCCGAAAGCTGCGCCGGAAAGGATTGTCGCACCGCGCCCACGATGGGCGGTCAGTGCGAAGCTCGTGTCTGCAATGATGGACGTGCGGCGCGTTGGGATACCTTGGGGCAAACCTTGGGCCGCGTTTTGGCCCGCAGGAACGGCACTGCGCAAGCTGCGCATCGTGCTGATCTGCTGGGAAAAACGTCGTGTCACTACATCAACCTGTATTGGGCCGGACACCTAGAGACAGGTGCGATCCGGCGCAAGAGGGATGCAAAGCCGGCGCAAATGCGCGCGGATGCAACCTCTCTGGCAACATCGCTAGCACTGTGGGGCAAACCCCGCAACTCTATTGCGTTTGACAGGCCCAAGAACGTAAGCCGCTGGCAGGATGAGTTATCGCACCCTGCTGCTGATCGTGCTGCTGGCACCTGCGCTATTGTTGGGCGGTGCGGCGGCATTGGGGATCGTGATCCCGGTGCCGCATCTGGGCCGTGATTACGTGCTGCGCTTTGTGGTGGACGAGGCGCAGGCTCCGGTCGAGCTGCCGGACATCGCTGGGCCGGATGATCCGTCCCGCCCGCTGATCGTGATCGACGCTGGTCACGGCGGGCGCGATCCTGGTGCGATCGGCACCGACGCCCAAGGCCGCACCATTAGCGAGAAAGACATTACGCTGGCCATCGCGATTGCGCTGCGCAATGATTTGCTGCGAGCGGGAAATCTTCGGGTCGCGCTGACCCGCGATGATGACCGGATCCTGCCACTGCCGCACCGACCGGAAATCGCCCGACTGCTCGATGCCGATCTGTTTATCTCGATCCACGCCGATTCCGCCGGGGCGCGCGACGAAGTGAGCGGCGCGAGCATCTACACCCTGTCAAACGCGGCTTCGAGCGAGGCGGCCGCCCGGTTTGCCGCACGCGAGAACGATGCCGACCGGCTGAACGGCATCGCCATCGAAGGCGAAAGCGAAGCGGTGAGCGCGATCCTTGTCGAACTGTCGCAGCAACGCACGCAGGAAAACGCGCTGGAATTTGCCGGGCTGGTGCTGCGCGAAGGTGAGAGCCGGCTTGCCTTCCACCCGCAGCCGCGCCGCGCGGCGGCACTGGCGGTGCTGCGCGCGCCCGATGTGCCATCGGTGCTCTTTGAAAGCGGGTTTGTGACCAACCGGGCGGATCGTGCGAAGCTGACGACAGCGGACGGTCGCAAGCAATATGCTGCAACGCTGGCGCAGGCGATCCGTGTCTATTTCGCGCGCCGGGCCGATGTTGCAGCGGGCGGGGAATAGCATTCCAAATCGGCTAGCCTTTCCGTCTCCACGCGTGCTAGTTGCGGCGCGTCGATGACTGATCAAGCTTCTCTTGCTGCGCCCCAATCGACTTGGGCCTATCTGCGGTACCGCGTGAATCGCGATATTCGCGGCCTTTTGACGTGGTTTGGCGAGAAATGGCGGGCAAGCTTGCTGTTCAAGCTGATTGCCGCAGCCTTCGGCGTGTTTCTAGTGTTGTGGATCGCAGTGTTCGTATGGGTCGCCAGCGACCTGCCCGAAGCCGAGGCGCTGCTGACCTACGAAACCCCGCTGCCCACAGTGGTGCGCGGGCGCGATGGCGAGATCGTCCATTCCTACGCCCGCGAACGCCGGGTGCAGCTGCAATATGCGGATTTCCCCGAACAGCTGATCGAGTCTTATCTTGCAGCTGAGGACAAAACCTTTTTCAGCCACGGCGGCGTTGATTTTCTTGGTACTGCCAACGCCGTCTTCGATTACGCGATCAAGTTCGGCTCGGGCGAGCGCGCGGTGGGCGGGTCGACGATCACACAGCAGGTCGCCAAGAACCTGCTGCTCAGCGATGAATATTCGGTCACCCGAAAACTGAAGGAAATGATCCTGGCCGGGCGCATCGAACAGGTGCTGACCAAGCAGGAAATTCTAGAGCTGTATCTCAACGAAATTCCGCTGGGGCGGCGCAGTTTTGGGGTGCAGGCGGCATCGCGCGCCTATTTCGACAAGGATGTCGATGGCCTTGAACTCCACGAGATGGCGTTCCTCGCGATCCTGCCCAAGGCGCCCGAGCGCTATGGCCGTAAGGGGCAGGAGACCGCTGCTTTGGACCGGCGCAATTTCGTGCTGGGTCAGATGGAGGCGAACGGCTTCATCACCGGCTCCGAACGGCGCGCAGCGGCGGCCAAACCGCTGGGCCTTGTCACCCAGCGCAGCGCACGCAGCGTTGATGCGGGATATTTCCTCGAAGAAGTGCGGCGCGAGCTGATCGAACGCTTTGGCGAAACCGCTGAAACGGGCGAAAACAGCGTCTATGCCGGCGGGCTGTGGGTGCGGACTTCGCTCGATCCGGAAATGCAGACCGCCGCGCGCGATGCCTTGCGCGAAGGTTTGATCCGCTATCACGGCGGACGGGCGTGGAGCGGGCCGCTGGCAACCATCGATGTCAGCGGCGGCAGCTGGGCCGGTCAGCTCGCCAGCTCGCCGCTTGGGGTGAATTACAAGAACTGGCGCGTCGGTGTCGTCACCAGCCGCAGCGGATCATCGGCGCGGATCGGGTTTGCCGACGGTGCCGAAGCGCCGCTGAGCGGTCTCCCCAACGCGCTGAAGGCGGGTGATGTGATCGCGGCCAGCCCTTCGGGCAATGGCTGGCAGGTGCGCACCATCCCCGAAGCTCAGGGCGCGCTGGTGGTGCAAGCCGCGCAGTCGGGGCGGGTGCTGGCGATGCAGGGCGGGTTCGACCATCGCCTGTCCGATTTCAACCGTGCGACGCAAGCGATGCGGCAGCCCGGATCGACGATCAAGCCGTTCGTCTATGCCGCCGGGCTTGATCAGGGCATGACCCCTTCGACTCAAGTCGATAACAGCCGCTTCTGTTACTATCAGGGCGCCAATCTCGGTGAAAAATGCATCCGCGGCACGGGACGCGGCGGGCAGTACCCGATGCGATACGGGCTGGAGCAGTCGCAGAACATCATGACCGTGCAGATCGGCATGACGGCGGGTATGAACAATGTCGTCAAGGGGATCGAGAAGCTCGGGATCGGGAAGTTTCCGTCCTATCCTTCCACAGCGCTGGGGGCGGGCGAGACGACGTTGGTGAAGATGGTCTCGGCCTATAGCGCGCTGGCCAATCATGGGCGGCTGAACAAGCCGACCGTGATCGATTACGTTCAGGACCGGCGCGGCAAGGTGGTGTGGCGGTCGGATAATCGCGATTGTCGCGGTTGCAGCATGGCGAAGTGGGATGGCAAGCCGATGCCGCGCCTTGGCATCAGGGGCAGTCAGGCGATGGACGCGCGCACAGCGTTTCAGGTGATGCACATGCTGCGCGGCGCGGTCAGTCGCGGCACGGCAACGGTGCTCAACCCGCTTAATTTGCCACTGTTCGGCAAGACCGGCACCACCACCGGGCCAAAGGATGTGTGGTTCATCGGTGGCACCCAGCAGATGATCGCGGGCGCTTATATTGGCTTTGATCAGCCGCGCAACATGGGCGGATATGCCTTCGGCGGCACGATTTCCGCGCCGATCATCAAGAGCCTGATCGAAAAGACCAAGCCCAAGTGGTCAGACCTGCCCGCCGTCGCGCCAGAAGGCGTGCGGATGGTGCGGGTGGATCGCCGCTCGGGCAAGCGCGTGTTTGATGGCTGGCCGACCGATGATCCCAAATCGGCGATCATCTGGGAAGCCTTCAAGCCCGATACCGAGCCAGAGCGGTATACGAGGCAGGATGCCATCGCGGCCAAGCGCAACGAGATTCTCGCCCTGATCCGCTCAGGACGCCGCAATGCCGAAAGCGCGGTGGTGGAAGAGCCTGCTGAGGAACAGCCCCCGGAATTGACCGAGAGCGCTCCAGCGCAGAATTGATTGCGCCGCTGATCATGGCAGGAACCGCCGGCTATCTGGCGGGTTGGAGACATGATGAAAGCTGCATTTGCCCCCTGCGTCGCCGCTGTGCTGTCAAGTGGCGCAAGCCTTGCCATGACCGCGCCAGCGCATGCCGAATTGCCCGCTGGAGAAAAGGCACCGGTGTTCACCACCCGCGCCGCCTTTGCGAAAGGTCCGGTGGTGCTCTATTTCTACCTCAAAGCCTTCACCCATGGCTGCACGCTGGAGGCCAATGCCTTTGTCGAGGCGATGCCGCAGTTCAAGGTCGCCGGCGCGAGCGCTCAAGATGTAGGGTCGTCCGGGCCGCGCAATCCGTGCCGCGCTTTACAATCGCTCCGCCGACGCTAAGCGGGGCCGACTTTTTGAGCGTGACTGAAGGATAGACCATGCGGGCCGAGGGCCAGGCCTATATCAACCGGATCGAAGCGGCGCTGGCGCTGGTGCGCCTGTCGCTGGACTGGGAGCGGGCGCTGCGGCGGCTCGACGAATTGAACGCGCGCGTGCAGGACCCCAACCTGTGGGACAATCCCAAGCAGGCGCAGGCGATCAGCCGCGAGCAGAAGACGCTCGAAACTGCGGTCAAGACCGTCAATGAAATAGCAGCCGAAATGGCCGATGCGGTCGAGTTCATCGAAATGGGTGAGGCCGAGGGCGAAGACAGCATCGTCGAAGATGGCATGAAGACGCTCGAACGGCTCGCTGACCGGGCGGATGCTGACAAGGTGCAGGCGCTGCTTTCGGGCGAAGCTGACGGCAACGACACCTATCTCGAAATCCACGCGGGCGCGGGCGGCACCGAAAGCCAGGACTGGGCCGAAATGCTGTTCCGCATGTATGGTCGCTGGGCCGAACGGCGCGGGTTCAAGGTCGAAACGGTGGAGTATCAGAGCGGCGAACAGGCTGGCATCAAGTCGGCGACCCTGCACATCAAGGGCGAGGGCGCTTACGGCTATGCCAAGACCGAAAGCGGTGTCCACCGCCTCGTCCGCATCAGCCCCTATGATAGCAGCGCGCGCCGCCACACCAGCTTTTCAAGCGTCTGGGTCTATCCGGTGATCGACGACAGCTTCGAGATCGATATCAATCCGGCTGACCTCAAGATCGATACCTACCGCGCGAGCGGCGCGGGCGGGCAGCACGTCAATACCACCGACTCCGCGGTGCGCATCACCCACCAGCCGAGCGGCATCGTGGTCGCCAGCCAGCAGGATCGCAGCCAGCACAAGAACCGCGAAATCGCGATGAACATGCTGAAGGCGCGTCTTTACGAAGCGGAAATGCGCGCGCGCGAAGCGGCGGCGAGCGGTGAGTACCAGGAAAAGAGCGAAATTGGCTGGGGCCACCAGATCCGGTCTTACGTGTTGCAGCCGTATCAGATGGTCAAGGACCTGCGCACTGGCGTGGTCTCAACCGCGCCCGATGCGGTGCTCGACGGCGCGATCGACCCGTTCATCTCGGCCGCGCTCGCCCAGCGTGTTACCGGTGAGAAGGTCGAGATCGAGGACGTGGAATAGCCATGGGAATCGGCCGGACGCTGACATGGTGTGTCACCTGCATTGCGCCCCTGGCGCTGATCGCTTGCGATCAGGTCATGCCCTCGGTCACGGATCGGCCCGAAAGCGTCGCGGCGTTCCCAAAGCCTGATCGGCCCGTTGCCAAAGTCGTCTCGACCCAGTTTTCCAACGAAGATGCGCGTGATTAACGCGGTGAGGCGTAGACCGTGATTGACCTCGCCAGTATCCGCCCCGGCATGACGGTGGCGGATATTGGTGCGGGCGAGGGATATTACACTGTCCGTCTGGCCGAACGCGTCGGTGAAGACGGGCGCGTGCTGGCGCAGGACATTGATTCCGAGGCACTTGTCCGCCTCGCCCGCCGGATTGAGCGCGAGCGGCTTGAAAACATCTCGATCAAGCTGGGCGATACCGCCAATCCGCAGCTTCCAGCCGATAGTTTCGACCGGATTTTCATGGTGCACATGTACCATGAAGTGACCGAACCCTATGCCTTCCTGTGGCATCTTTGGCCCGCGCTGGGCGCGGGGGGACAGATCGTGGTAGTGGAAAGCGAAAGCCCGGTTGGTCGCCACGGCTTGCCGCACACATTGTTGTTCTGCGAATTCGAAGCGGTCGGATACGTGCTTGTTGAGTACATCGAACGGCCTGATATCAAGGGGTACTTCGCCCGGTTCCAGCGCGGGACGAAACGCGCCGATCCGGATGCGATCAGCCCCTGCAACGCGAGCTAGCAAAACCGCCGTCTGAAGCGTTGCGGCGCGCGTATCTCGTCACTATGTCACCAATGCGTAATGCGCGCCATGGGACGGCGCGAAGGGGAGCTTTCATTGTTCAAGGGATTAAGCCCGATCATCTACGGCGGACGTGAAGTTTGGCCGGTGGTTGAAGGCGGCAAGGGCGTTTCAGCAACCAATCACGCAAGCTCAGGGGCATGGGCGGCAGCCGGCGGGATCGGCACGGTCAGCGCAGTCAATGCCGACAGCTATGATGATCACGGCTTGCCCGTCCCGCAGGTCTATCACGGCAAAACCCGCGAAGAACGCCATCAGGAGTTGATTCAATACGCCATCAACGGTGCTACCACACAGGTCAAACAGGCCTATGAGCTGTCGGGCGGCAAGGGCGC
>JAKFWB010000461.1 GCA_021732945.1 Porphyrobacter sp. | reverse complement strand
AGTCCCTCCCCGTCCGGGACGGATGGGGAGGTGGCAGCCCGCAGGGCTGACGGAGGGGTCAGACAGCGGGAACATTACCCCTCCGTCACGCGCCTGCGGCGCGCGCCACCTCCCCATTCCTGCGGAACGGGGAGGGACTAGCCCGCCCTCAATCCAGAAAGCAGATCATCGCGCAGCGGCGGTCGGCGGGAAAGCCGTCGTCGACCTCGTTCGCCAATTCGCCCGCAAGGCGCGGGTGCGCGTCGAGCGCGGTCACTTCCTCGAACCCGAGCCTTGCATAGAAAGGCGCATTCCATGCCAGATCGCGGAAGGTGGTGAGGGTCAGCGCCTTGAACCCGGCATTGCGCGCATCGATCTGTGCCGCGCGCACCAGACCGGCACCAATGCCGCGCCGGTGATAGGCGGGGAGCACGTCCATCTCCCAGATATGGAGCTCACGCCGGAACGGTTCGGTGACGAGGAAGCCTGCCATGACCTCGCCGACATGCGCGACCAGACAATGGCCCTTGCGGATGAAGCGCTGAAGATCGGCCACCTCCCAGGTGTCATCCGGATCGAAGCCTTCCAGCCCCGGGTCATGTGCGAAAAGATCCGCCGCCGCGCGCTCGATCCCCGGCATGGCTGCCGCATCCTGAGGTCGCGCCAGCCGCAGCGACCAGTCCCTCCGGCTCACTCCTCGGTCCGCACCAGCACTGTCTCGCCCAGCAGCAGAAACAGGAAGAACGGCGCCCAGGCGGCCAGGAACGGCGGATATCCGCCAAAACTGCCCATCGCAAGCGCGGCATTATCGACCACGAAAAAAGCAAAGCCCAGCGCCATGCCGATGATCGCGCGCACGAACAGCTGGCCTGACCGCGCCAGCCCGAAGGCCGCGATTGAGCCCAGCAGCGGCATCAGCAGCGCCGACAGCGGACCCGACAAGCGGTGCCACCACTTGGCGCGCATTTCATCGGTGTTTCGCCCGGCGGCCTCATAGGCATCAATGCTGGCTGACAATTCCCAGAAGCTTTGCGCATCGGGATCGATTGATTGCAGCATGATCCGATCGGGGCTGAGGCTTTGGCCCACCACCAGCCTCGGCAAGGTCTCAGTGATAGCGCCCGCAACGTCAAAGCGGGTCGCCCTTTCAAGCCGCCATCCCGGCGCTGCATAGGTCGCTTTCGGGCTGCGCACCTGTTCTCGGATAATGCCGCCCGGCGCGCGTTCGTACCATGTGACGCCGCTGAGCACGATGTTCTCGCCTCGTCCGGTCAGGGTCGCAGCCGAGAGGATGTTGGTGCCATCGGTGAGATAGACGCTGGAGCGCACTCCGCCCGCGACCGGCGGGGGGATCGGGCCATATTCGGCCGCTTCCCATGCCTTCAATGTCGCATTGGCGCGGGTGACGATCCGTTCATTGAAGCCGAAGCTGACCAGACACACCACCAGCGCCGTCAGCAGCAAGGGCGAAAGCACCTGATGGGCCGAAAGCCCGGCGGCCTTCATCGCCACCACTTCGCTGTTCTGGTTCAGCGTCACCAGCGTGATCAGCGTTGCCAGCAGCACCGAATAGGGCAGGAAGCGGGAAATCAGCTGCGGCAGGCGCAGGCCCGCATAGCGCAGGATATCGGCCTGATCATTACCTTCGGCTGCGAGGATCTTGCCCGTCGCCGACAGCAGATCAAGCGCCATCAGCACCAGCACCAGCATCACCAGCACCGCCAGAATGCGGACCACGAACAGCTTCGCCAGATACAGCGTCAGCGTGCGCGAAGGGAAGAAATCGAGCTGCATGGACGTGCTATTCCGCCAGAGCCGTTGCCGTTGCCACTGCCGCTTCGGGCTCGGGGCGATAGGCACGCTGCGTGCGGCGGGCGAACAGCTTGCCTATCCGTTTCGACAGCTTGGCAAACCCGGATTCCAGCGCGCCGATCGCCTGCCCGCCCGGCACATAGGCGACGCGGTAATACATCCACACAATCAGCGCGGCGAATAGCGCAAACGGCACCCACAGCGCCAGCACCGGATCAAACCTGCCGAGCGCCGCCACATCCTGACCATACTGGTTCACCTTGTGATAGGCGACCACCATGATGATCGACACAAACACCCCCAGCGCGCTCGTCGACCGCTTGGGCGGGATCGCCAGCGCCACGGCGAGCAGCGGCATCAGGAACATCATCACAATCTCGACCAGCCGGAAATTGAAACTGGCCAGGCTAGCATCGCGCGCGTCTTCTGGGCTGCGATCATTCCAGCCGATCCGCAGCAATTCGGGCAGGATATATTCGCGGGTGGCATCGCCGCGAGCGCGGAATTTCTCCATCGCGGGCAGATCAATCGGCAGGTCGTGGCGGCTGAAGCTGAGCACCCGCGGGGTTTGGCCGCGCATCCCGGTGTCCTGAATGATCGTGCCTTCGGTCAGGCGCAGGATGATGGTATCGGGATTGTCGCGCGTGGCGAGAAACGCCCCTTCGCGCGCAGAAATCGACAGCACCTGTCCCTTCTTGTTCGCGACCCGCGCGAAAATGCCGATCAGCTTGCGGCCCTGATCCTCGCTCGCCTCGATCCGCAGTGCCATGCGGTCTGCGATCGTGGTGAATTCCCCCACCTTGATCGATGCGCCGAGCGCGCCGGAGCGCAGCTCATATTCCATCTGCTCGTAGTAATAGCGGCTGACCGGCTGGATATAGAACACCAGCGCGATATTCACCGCCACCAGCGCCAGCGTGATGATATAGGGCATCCGCAGCAGCCGGTTATACGACAGGCCAACCGCGCGCATCGTGTCCAGTTCGGATGAAGTGGCAAGCTTGCGGAAGGCCAGCAGCACGCCCAGCAGCAGGCCCAAGGGAATCGCCAGACTGGCATATTCCGGGATCAGCGCGCCCAGCATCTTGAACACCACGCCGACCGGCCCGCCTTCGACCGCGACGAAATCGAACAGGCGCAGCATCTTGTCGAGCATCAGCAGGCTGGCGGCCAGCGCGAACACGCCCAGCATCGGCACCAGCGTCAGCCGCAGGATATAGCGATCAATGCTGGGTATCAGGTAGGGCACGTGCGGCGTTTTTCCGTCGATGATTGCAAGCGCCCTAGCGCGTGTCGGGGCGCGCGTCATGCCCTCAATTGCGCGGATGGCCCCTGGCGGCGCTTACCAGAACTGGCTGCCGGGGACGCCCTTGAACGGACCTGCTTCGCGCGCGGTGACCCAGCCGCCATAAAAGCCGCCGGGCTGCGGCGTCACCTGCTCGCCATCGATCAGCACCTGATCGAAGGGCGCGGCATAGAAGGCGATGTGGTTGGCGATCCCGGCAAAGCGCGGCGAGGGTCGGGGGTAGGACCAACCCGCACCCACCAGCCGCGTGTCCCCGACCACCACGTCCCAATACCGCGCCTGCCCCTTCCATTCGCAGAATGACGTGCCCGAATTGGCCACGAGGTGCGCCATCGCAATGTCGCTTTGCGGAATATAGTAGGTCGGCGGGTGCGAGGTTTCGAGCGTGCGCCAGGCCACGCAGGTATCGGCCAGCACCACGTCCCGGCAGATAATCCGGATGTGGCGGGCGGTTTGCTCTGCCACCTGCGGGCGGGGGTAGTCCCAGACGCTTTCCTGCCCAGCCAAGACGGGATTTGGCGCGGGATGGTGCGATGCCAAGGTCATGAATTCCGTCTCACGCCTTCTCAAGCGTGCATTGCAGCGGATGCTGGTTCTGCTTGGCGAAATCCATCACCTGATTGACCTTGGTTTCGGCGATTTCATAGGGGAAAATGCCGCACACGCCGACGCCGCGCTGATGCACATGCAGCATCACGCGGGTGGCCTGTTCCAGATCCATGCTGAAGAAGCGCTTCAGCACCAGCACCACGAATTCCATCGGGGTGTAATCATCATTGAGCATCAGTACCTTGTACTGGCTCGGCTTCTTGGGCTTGGCGCGGGTTTTGGTCGCGACGCCGATCTGGCTGCCGCTATCGCCCTCATCATCCTTGCCTTCATCCCCTTCGCCTGCGCGCGCAGGATCGGCCAGCCGCAAGGGCGGCGCAGCGATGGCGGACAGGGTGGGGACAGGATGGATCGGCATGGCCTTACATTATGGGATTTTGCGGGTCATCCGCAAGCGGTTGCTGCGCCGTCTGAGCCCCATCGAGCAAAGAAAAGGGCCGAGCAGACGCTGGTCTGCTCGGCCCGGCGCTTTTCAGCGCGCTTTCGTGAACCGGATTGGGAGAGAGGAGAGAGGTCCGGTTCAGAAACTTCTATGCTCAGGCAGCCTTCGAGACCTTCTCGACGGCAACGCTGACGCGGTTCGAAATCGGAGCGAAAGCTTCGTTGGTGAGCTTCACCCAGGCTTCGGTGCGCTTCGAGCCATAGGCGATCACGGCGTCGAAGTTGCGACGAGCGATTTCGCCCTGCAGCTGCATCAGTTCGGTCGGCGACTTGATCGCGGCCATCTTCTTGGCATCTTCAGTGACGGTTTCGATCACGGTCTTGCCGGTTTCGATATTGTCCTTGAGCAGTTCCTGCGCGCCGCTGAAAAAGATCTTGCCGCTTTCGACGACAGCTTCAACATTCGCCTTGGTGAACTCGCCGGCATCGGCGGTGAATTCGCTGGTCTTGGCAAAGGCGGTCTTGGCGCGGGTCTGAACGTCAGCCAGCATTTCCTTGGCGGTGGCAGTCACATCGGTGTTCTGGGCAGTGGCCATGATGGTATCCTTGAGTTTGATGATGGGGTTGGTGGTCTTGGGCGCGGCAGCGGGCTTGGCTGCTTTCGGGGCAGCCTTCTTGGCCAGTACGGGCTTCTTGACCGGCGCTGCCTTCTTGGCAGCGGTGGTCTTGGTTGCCGCCTTGCGGACGGTCTTGGCGGCAGCCTTCTTGACCGGGGTTGCCTTCTTGGCGACCGGGGTCTTCTTGGGTGCAGCGATTGTCTTTGCGGCGGGCGCAGTTTCGGCGACCTTGGCCGATGCTTCGGCGTAAGCCTTCTCCGCAGCGGCATCGATCTTGGCGACCGGAGCCTTTACAGCGGCGGGCGTGGCTTCAACGGTTTTGACTTCAACTTCGGACATGATGACCTCGCTTCATGTTGCACTGCACAAAATAGTGAGCGCAGCTGCGAAGTCAAGTCTTTTTGTGCAGTGCACAATAAATCTTCAGCGTCCTTAATTATCAAGGATTTGAAGCTGAAATCCGATCAACGCGTCTTCACAAAGCGGCCCGGCGCGTCCTCGATTCCCGGATCGCCCTTGCCGCCGGGTGCGCGCTTGCCCGTGGCCGGAACGCGCGCATCAGACTGGCGGTGCAGCCATTCCAGCCAATGCGGCCACCAGCTGCCGGGATGCTCAGTCGCGCTTTCGACGAAGGCCTTCAGAGAGGGCGCGGTGCTGTCTCCGATCCAGTACTGATATTTGCCCGCAGCCGGAGGATTGACCACACCGGCAATATGCCCTGATCCTGCCAGCAGGAAATCCATCGGCCCGCTGAAATGCTGCGTGATCCGCCACACGCTTTCAGCCGGGGCAATATGATCTTCGCGCCCGGCTTGCACGAAGCTGGGCGTGGCGACTTGGGTGAGATCGATCGGCGTGCCGTCAGCCTCCAGCGCATCAGGCACAACGAGTTTGTTGTCACGGTAGAGGTCCCGCAGATAGGCACCGTGCCACTTGGCAGGCAGATTGGTGACATCACCGTTCCAGTGCAGCAGATCGAACGCCGGATAATCCTCACCCAAAAGGTAATTGTTGACGACATAGTTCCAGATCAGATCGCGCCCGCGCAGCGCATTGAACGCGGCGGCGAGATAGCGCCCATCGAGATAGCCCTGCTGCGATGACAACTGCCCGATCATCTCCAGCTGACCATCATCGATGAAATTCTTGAGATCGCCGCTCTTCTCGAAATCGACCTGCGCGGTGAAGAAGGTGGCGGACTTGACCTTGTCGGCCTCCCCCCGGCGCGTCAGTATCGCTAGCGTTGCCGCCAGCGTCGTCCCCGCCACGCAATAGCCGATGGCGTGCACCGCCGCCACATCCAGCCGCGCGCGGACATGATCGATCGCGTCCATCTGGGCGCGGATGTAATCATCCCACACCACATCGGCCATCGTGGCATCAGCCGATTTCCAGCTGACCACGAACACAGAAATGCCCTGATCCACCGCCCATTTGATGAAGCTTTTCTTCGGCGTCAGGTCGAGGATGTAGAAGCGGTTGATCCACGGCGGGAAGATGATCAGCGGCACGTCCAGCATCGTCTCGGTCGTGGGGCTGTACTGGATCAGCTGATACAGCGCGGTCTCGTGCACCACCTTGCCCGGCGTGGCGGCGAGGTTTTCTCCCAGTCGGAACGCATTGGGATCGGTGTGGGTCAGCTGCCCGCGCTTCATATCATTGATCAGGTGCTGCATCCCGCGCACCAGATTGGCACCCTTGGTCTCCATCGTGCGCTTCAGCACCACGGGATTTAGGCCAAGGAAATTGTCCGGGCTCATCGCTTCGGTCAGCGCGCTGACCGCGAAATCAAGCTGCTGGCGCTTGGCCCGGTCGAGGCCGTCCATGCCCTTCACAGCGGAGCGGAAATAGTCGGCCATCATCAGATAGGTCTGGTGCAGCAGCAGGAAGGCCGGATGATCGCGCCACGCCGGATCGGCAAAGCGGCGGTCGCTTTTGGGCAGCGCGGCGGGATCGGGCGCTGCGGCGACGGCACCGCCCGTGGCCCCGGCCACAAAGCGCTCCATCACGCCCGACCACAATTGCAGGTTATCCTGCGCAAATTTGGCCGAAGCGTCGACCATGCCCTTGGGCATCTGGCCCAGCATGCCGTGCGAAATCGCCAGCCATTGCGCGGGATCCATCAGATTGGTGCCCTTGGCCGCTTTCTCGGCCGCAGAGGTTGCCTGATGCGTCGCAAATTCGATCCAGAGTTGCTGTAGCTGCGTCCCGGTGGCGGCCCATTCGGCCATATCGCCACTGGTCATCGTCTGCGGCAGCAGCGATTCAGGGTCCTGCCCGCTCATCATCGCGCGCATCGCTTCGCCTTGCATTGCGAAAAAGCCCTTGAGGCTTTCAGCGGCCCCGGCCATCGGATCGGTATCGTCTGCCATGCGTCTGGGTCCTTTGATCGGCGTCGATTGCTATAGTGCCGCCAATCGCGGTCCGCGGCAACTCACCGAAAACGCCTTCCCTCTCGCTGCGGACTTGGCCTAGGAAGAAATTGGCGTAGCGGCTCATCATGGCTGCGCAAGACAAGGTGATGACAGACGATGAATGATCAGTTCTATCGCATGAAGCGGATGCCCCCGTATGTAATTGCGGAGGTCAACGCCATGCGTCATGCGGCCAGGCTGGCTGGGGATGACATCATCGATCTGGGCATGGGCAACCCCGATCAGCCCCCGCCGCAGCACGTGATCGACAAGCTGTGTGAAGTGGCGGCGAAGCCCGATGCCCACGGCTATTCGCAGTCCAAAGGCATTCCCGGCCTGCGCCGCGCGCAAGCGGGTTACTATGCCCGCCGCTTCGGGGTCGATCTTGATCCCGAAAGCGAAGTGGTGGTGACGATGGGATCGAAGGAGGGACTCTCCAGCCTCGCCACCGCGATCATCGCGCCGGGTGATGTGGTGCTGGCACCCAACCCGTCTTACCCGATTCATACCTTCGGTTTCATCATTGCCGGCGCGACAATCCGTTCGGTGCCGACCACGCCGGACGAGGAATATTGGAACTCGCTCGAACGGGCGATGAGCTTCACCGTGCCGCGCCCTTCGGTGCTGGTGGTGAGTTATCCGTCCAACCCCACCTCCGAGATCGTCGATCTGGCCTTCTACGAGCGGCTGGTGGCCTGGGCGAAGGAGAATCAGGTCTGGGTCGTCTCCGATCTGGCCTATTCCGAGCTTTACTTCGACGGCAAGCCAACGCCCTCGATCATGCAGGTGCCCGGCGCGAAGGATATCGCGATCGAATTCACCTCGATGTCCAAGACCTATTCGATGGCGGGTTGGCGGATGGGCTTTGCTGTGGGTAACAAGCAGCTCATCGCGGCGCTCACGCGGGTGAAGTCTTACCTCGATTATGGAGCCTTCACCCCGATACAGGCGGCGGCTTGCGCGGCGTTGAACGGACCGCAGGACATTATCGATACCAATCGCGAGCTGTATCACAAGCGCCGCGACGTGATGGTGGAAGCTTTCGGGCGGGCTGGCTGGGATATCCCGCCACCACCCGCATCGATGTTCGCCTGGGCCCCCTTGCCCCCGGCGTTGAAAGCTATGGGAAGTCTGGAATTTTCCAAGCAATTGCTGCTCCAGGCGCAGGTCGCTGTCGCCCCCGGCGTCGGTTACGGCGAGAATGGCGAAGGCTATGTCCGCATCGCAATGGTCGAGAATGAACAGCGCCTGCGTCAGGCGGCGCGCAACATCAAACGCTACCTTCAATCGGTGGGGGTCAACAGCTCGGCAGCCTAGCGGCACTGTTCGCCGCCGGGCGTTTCGACCGATCGCAACGCTTTTTCATCCAAAACGGAAGCATTCTCGTCCGATTTACGCTAGTCAGCGTGTAAACCGGGGTAAACTGCTGGAGGAATAGCCAATGTCGTCCGGAGCCGTGCGCCGGCTGACCGACAGACAACGCTCTGTGATGGAGCGCATTGATCGCCGCGTCCCGATCAAGGTGATCGCGCAGGAACTCGGCGTGTCCGAAACCCGGATCAACCAGCATATCCGCGCGCTGAAAGACGTCTATGACGCAGGCAGCCTTGGCGAGTTGGTGGAAAATTACCGCGCCACGCTTCCGCCCAAGGCATCGGGAGAAGCCCCTGATCTTAATACGGAAAAAACCTAGGCGATGCTGCGGATGAAGCTT
>JAKFWB010000466.1 GCA_021732945.1 Porphyrobacter sp. | reverse complement strand
GGGCCCCGGGTCAGGCACGGGACGGGGGATAGTCAAAACTCTCAAGTCTCACTATATGCCGAGCTCTCATGGCCGATACTGCACTCATGACCATTCCGGGCATCGTTGACCCGGTCCCCGCCGCGCGCGACATTACGCCGCGCGCCGACGGCCGTATTGACCTGATCGGCCTGCCCCGGCCGCGTATCCGCGAATTGTTCGCTGCCGCTGGGCTGGACGAGAAGGCCGCCAAGCTGCGCGCCAAGCAGGTGTTCCACTGGCTCTACCACCGCGGCGTAACTGATTTCGAGGCGATGACCGATATCGCCAAATCAATGCGCCCGTGGCTGGCGGAGCGCTTCGTCATCGGCCGCCCGGAAATTGTCGAGGCTCAGCACTCGGTCGATGGCACCCGCAAATGGCTGCTGCGCACTGCGGACGGGCACGATTACGAGATGGTGTTCATCCCTGACGAGACGCGCGGCACCTTGTGCGTCTCCTCGCAGGTCGGCTGCACGCTGAACTGCACCTTCTGCCACACCGGCACAATGAAGCTGGTGCGGAACCTCACCCCCGGCGAGATCGTCGGGCAAGTGATGCTGGCGCGCGACGCGCTGAGTGAATGGCCGAAATCCGCATCTGCGAGTCCCCGCGAAGGCGGGGACCTCGTGCAGCAAGGAGCGCCTCCGACTGAGGCCTCCGCTTTCGCGGGGGCTTACGCTGCGGATGATGACGACGACGATTTCGAGTACACCGCTGATGGCCGGTTGCTCACCAACATCGTGATGATGGGCATGGGCGAGCCCCTTTATAATTTCGATCACGTCCGCGACGCGCTGACGCTGGTGATGGACGGCGATGGCCTCGCCCTGTCCAAGCGCCGCATCACCCTATCCACCAGCGGCGTCATCCCGATGATGGAGCGCTGCGGCGAGGAAATCGGCGTCAATCTTGCGGTCAGCCTTCACGGCGTGCGCAAGGAAGTGCGCGACGAGTTGGTGCCGCTGAACAAGAAATACGGCATCGAAGACCTGCTTCAGGCCTGCGCCGATTATCCCGGCGCTTCCAACGCGCGGCGCATCACGTTCGAATATGTGATGATCAAGGGCAAGAACGACAGCGATGATGACGCGCGCGAGCTGGTCCGCCTGCTGCGGCAGTACAACCTGCCCGCCAAGGTCAACCTGATCCCGTTCAACCCTTGGCCGGGCGCGGGTTATGAATGCTCCGCGCCAGACCGGATCCGCTCGTTCTCCGAAATCGTGTTTCAGGGCGGCTTTTCCGCGCCGGTGCGCACCCCGCGCGGGCGCGACATCGATGCCGCTTGCGGCCAGCTGAAAACCGCTGCCGAAAAGAAATCCCGTGCGCAGATCGACCGCGAAGCAGCGGCCGCCGCCGAGGCGTGAGCACCGATCCGGCGACGATTGCGTTCTATCAGGAGCGCGCGCCGCATTGGGTATTCCATTCAGGCGAGGCGCCAAGCCATCAGCTTGACCCCTTTCTTGACCGCCTGTCACCTGGGGCTGCCGTTCTGGAACTCGGCTGCGGCGGCGGGCGCGACGCGGCGCACATCCGGAAGCGCGGCTTTGCAGTCGACGCCACCGATGCCACCCCCGCGCTTGTCGCACGCGCCAATCAGGCCTTTGATCTCGGCGCGCGGGTGATGGCGTTCCACGAACTTGATGGCGCGGCGGCCTATGATGGCGTCTGGGCGCATGCGAGCCTGCTGCACTGCCCGCGCGGTGCTCTTCCCGATGTGCTCGCCCGCATACAGCGCGCGCTGAAGCCCGGCGGATGGCACTTCGCCAGCTTCAAGCTGGGCGAGGCCGAGGGCCGCGATCTGTTAGGCCGCTTGCACAATTTCCCGCCACCCGAATGGCTGCTCGCCGCCTATGAGGCCCCCGGTTTCGTGATCGAACAGCGCGACATCTACGCCGGAAAAGCCTCCGACGGCTCGCAGCGCGACTGGATCGATCTCATCGTGAGGAAACCGTGACCATCTGGATTGTTCAAGCCGTCTGCACCGGAACCGCCCGCCCCTTCAACGGCGCGGAGTTGAGCGCGATCATGAAGCGCCCCCGCGAAGGCGCGGTGCAAGTGCTGCCCGATGGCCTCGCCCCCGACGAGCAGGCCGACCGGCGGGTGCATGGCGGCCCCGAAATGGCGCTGCACCTCTACCCGCTCGATCACCACGCCGTCTGGCGGGGCGAGATTGGCGATCACCCCGCGCTGGACGAGCCCGGTGGCTTCGGATCAAACCTCGCCGTCACCGGGCTGACCGAAGACAAGGTCCATATCGGCGACCGGTTTCGTCTGGGGAGCGCGTTGATCGAGGTCAGCCAGCCGCGCCAGCCGTGCTGGAAGATCGAGCACCGCTTTGGCGTGAAGGGTATGGTCGCCGCGATTATCGGGTCCGGACGTTGCGGATGGTATTTCCGGGTAATCGAATCGGGTGAAGTGGCCGCAGGCGACTCGCTTCTGCGCGAAGCGATTGGCGCCGCTGAGTGGAGCGTTGCGCGGGCCTTTTCGGTGCTGATTGCCGGAAAAGGCACCCAAGCTGACTATGCCGCTCTGGCGTCTCTTCCCACGCTGAGTCCAATATTGCGGGAAAGAGCGTTGCAAAAACAAGGCTAAGAACGCCCCATCGCGCGACAGCACCGGTTCGTCCAACCCTGCTGTTTCCTGAAAGAGCCATTCATCTCTCGTTCGCGTAAGCTGAACGAAAAAGCGGTCGCTCCATCGGGGAGCCGCCACAAGGGATAGACCGATGAAACACCTCACCCTCCTTGCCGTCGCTGGTTCGCTGGCAGCTTTTGCCGCCCCGGCGCAGGCCGCCGAATTGCCCGCAGCGCCTGCGCAGTCGTTCCAGACGTTCAATGCGAGCCCGCTCGCCGCTTTCGCTCCGGTTTCGGCCTATGATGATGACGATGATTACGATGATGATTACCGCCGTGATCGCCGCCGCTATCGTGATCGCGACTATCACGACAATGGCCGCCGCCTTGGCCGCCGTGACCGCGTGTGGCGCGGCGAAGATGGTCGCTATCGCTGCCGCCGTGACGATGGCACCACCGGCCTTGTGATTGGCGCCATTGGCGGCGCTTTGGCCGGCCGCGCCGTCGACACCCGCGGTGATCGCACTGTCGGCACCCTGCTCGGCGCGATTGGTGGCGGTCTGCTTGGCCGCGAGATCGACCGCGGTGAGGCACGCTGCCGCTGACACAGGATAGCAACGATCCGGCGTGAACGCCGCTGGCATCCAAGCCAGCGGCGTTCATCGCCGTCTATGGTCGTCATCCGGGCCGCGCGCATGGCTCCCCGATTGTGGCGCGCGGCCCTGGATGTTAGACAACTCACATGCAAAACCTGATCCGGCAGCTCACATGACCCGCCCCGCCGTGCTTGTCACTGGCGGGGCGACCCGCATCGGCGCTGCAATCACAAGGCGATTTGCCGCAGCGGGCTGGCATGTGGTGATCCATTACCGATCATCCGGCGCGGCGGCAGAGGCGCTGGCGGCGTCCCTGCCCTCGGCTGAAACCGTCGGTTTCGATCTTGCGGACGATGATGCTGCTGTGGCCGCTGTCACAGCCTTGGCCGCGCGGCTGCCGGACTGGCGCTGCCTTGTCAATTCCGCTGCGGTGTTCGACTATGATGGTGCCAGCGCGCTCGATCCTGTCACCTTCCGGCGGGCGGTGCAGATCAACGCGCTAGCCCCGACCCGCCTTGCACAGACCTATCTGGCGCTGGCCCAAAGCGCAGATCTGCGGACAGTGATCCACGTTACAGACATGAAAATTGAAAATACCAACCCCGATTTTTTCAGCTACACCATGTCCAAATACGCGCTGGCAGCCACCATTTGTATGCTGGCCAAGGGGAACGACGATAAGAGAGCGCGGATCTATGGGGCCGCGCCGGGCGCGGTATTGGCCAGCCATGACCAGCGCGAGGAGGAAACGGACATTTCGCACCGAATGAACCTGCTGGGCCGGAAAACCGGCGCAGATGAAATCGCCCATGCGACGCTGTTTCTGGCAAATGGCGCATTGCAATCCGGACAAACCCTGTTCATCGATAGTGGCCAGCACCTGATGGATCAACCGCGCGACGTGATCTGGCTGGCGCGTGAATTGGCGGCAGGAGAGACAGCATGAGCACCGGCAAGCCCAAACACTCCCTCTCAACCCGGATCTGGCACTGGATCAATGCATGGGCGATCATCGTGCTGTTCATGACGGGTCTGAACATCTCCAACGCGCACAAGTACCTCTATTGGGGCGATTACGGCTTCAACCCGGCGGATGCGTGGCTGGCAGTGATCAAGTTCCCCGGCTGGGCGACGATCCCGCAGGGCTATAACCTGGCCGTTGCGCGCGATTGGCATGTGATTGCTGCATGGCCGTTCGGCGTCGGATTGCTGTTCATCTGGATAGCGATGCTTGTGAACGGGCATTTTTTCCGCGACCTGCGCACGGGCTTGCGCGATTGGACGCCGGGTGCAGTGATTGCTTCACTGAAGGCGCACTCGGGCGATGCCGACGGAGCAGCGCACAGCTACAACCCGGTGCAACGGATTCTCTATGGCATGGTGTTCGGCGTGCTGCTGCCGCTGATGGTGCTGACCGGCCTGTCGATCAGCCCCGGTTTTGAACCCGCTGCACCGTGGCTGGTCGATCTGTTCGGCGGCCGCCAGAGCGCGCGTTCGGTTCACTTCCTGACGGCTTGGGCGATTTTCGGCTTCTTCGTCATCCACATCGGGCTGGCGCTCATCGATTGGCGCTTGATCGCCGAGATGATCACAGGCGGCAAGCGTGAGGCCGCCGCCCCGCCCGCACCTGAGCCTGAACCTCTCCCGCCCATCGAAGGAACCCCGGAACATGTCTGAGATCGGTCCAAAGCTCGGACGCCGCTCGCTCCTTGCCGGGATTGCCGCGCTGGGCGCAGGTGCTTGCACCAAGATCAGTGAGAGCGATGCAGGGCAAGACCTGATCGAAACAGCCGAAGCCTGGCATCGCACCGCCCACCGTTCCCTAGCCAGTCGGCAAGCCCTCGCACCTGAATATTCCGTCGCTGATCGCTCCCCCACCTTCAAGGGCAATGGCTCGGTGTCGGTTGATGACGGGTTCTATCAGCAGCAGGTCGCCGCGGGCTTCCCCGACTGGAAGCTCGAAGTGCGCGGGCTGGTGGAAAAGCCGCTGTCGCTGTCGATGGCCGATCTGCGCGCCCTGCCCCAGCGCGTCCAGACTACACGCCATGATTGCGTCGAAGGCTGGAGCGCAATCGGCGAATGGACCGGGCCGCAGCTGTCGGGCCTGCTCGATGCCGCCAAGGTCAAGAAGGAAGCGAACTTTATCTTATTCCGCTGCGCCGACACGCTTTACGGACGGGTCTATTACGAGAGCATCGACATGGTCGATGCCTACCACCCGCAAACCATCATCGCCCACGCCCTGAACGGCGAACCGATCCCGCAAAAGAACGGTGCGCCCTTGCGGATGCGGATTGAGCGGCAATTGGGGTACAAGCAGGCGAAATATCTCACCGCAATCGAAGCGGTGGCAAGCTTCGATCAGGTCGGCGATGGCAATGGCGGGTTCTGGGAAGACGTTGCCGGATACCAGTGGTATGCCGGGATATAGGGCGCGCGCTATTCGGGCGGATACCTTTTCGTCATGGCCTGCCAATCCATCGCAATCAGTTCTTCCAGAACGGCCAGATTCACATCCGCCAGCTTATTGACATAAAGGCAGCTTGTGCCGGTGGTATGCTTACCAAGCCGCGCGAGGATTCCAGCGCGCTGCACAGCAGTGTCATCACCGCAGGAACCCATCAGATACAGCGAGTGCTTGGCCTTGCGCGGGCTGAACCCGCTGCGCAGAGAATGCACCGCGCGTCCGCTGTCGTAAGTGGTGCGATACTCGCCGTAACCGATGATCGAAGGCCCCCACATCTTCGGCGCTGCCCCAGTGACCTTGCGGAACAGCGCATCGAGCACACGGCCCTCATCGCGCTTCGCCAGTGGCTCAACGCTGTCGAGGAATGTTTTGACCGCTACGTGAGTGATTGTGGTCTTGGCTTCGGTAATCACGCTTTCTCCCGCCCGCTTGCTGCTTGCCAATCAGGCGTGCAGCGGTAACCCAATCACAAGAAACCACGAAAAGAACCCCATGAGCAAGAGACTCCTTGATCGCTTTCTGTCGCGCGGTGTGAAGCAGGGCCGCCTTGGCGTCGTGTTCGCCGATGGCAGCGCCAGCACCTATGGCGTGCCGACCCCCGGCTTTCCCGAAATCGTGCTGCGCTTCACTGATGCCCAGGTGCCGCGCAACATCATCATGGACCCGCGCCTCGGCGCGGCGGAAGCCTTCATGGACGGGCGGCTGGTGATTGAGGAAGGCGATGTGATGGGCCTCGTCAGCCTGTTGCGTGCCAATGACCGCTGGGAGCGCGGTAACAACAATTTGCGCCCCAGCCCGCTCAAGCAGCTCCTCAACCGCGTCAGCTTTGCCGCCGAGCAGATCAACAACCGCGTCGGGTCGAAGCAGAACGTCGCGCATCACTATGACATCGGCAATGATCTCTATGCGCTGATGCTTGATGCCGAGCACTGGCAGTATTCCTGCGCTTATTGGGGCGAAGGGGTGACGACGCTGGCCGAAGCGCAGTTTGCCAAGCTGGCGCATATCGCCAAGAAGCTCGCCCTGTCGCCGGGACAGACCGTGCTCGACATCGGCTGCGGCTGGGGCGGAATGGCGATCCATTTGGCGCAGCACCACGATGTCCATGTCACCGGCATCACTTTGTCGGAAGAACAAGCTGCCTTGGCGCGTGACCGGGTGCGGGAGGCGGGCGTGGCGGACAAGGTCACGATCCTGCTCGAAGACTACCGCGACACCGCCGCATCGGGCCGCCGGTTTGATCGGATCGTCTCGGTCGGCATGTTCGAACATGTCGGGCGCGCGCAGTTCGAAACCTTTTTCGAAGCCTGCGCGCGCCTGCTGGAGGATGACGGGGTAATGCTGCTCCACACCATCGGGCGAATGGGCAGCCCTGGCACCACCGATGCCTTTACCCGCAAATACATCTTCCCCGGCGGCTATATCCCCGCGCTGTCAGAGACGGTCGCGGCGAGCGAGAAGTTCCGCCTGATCGCCTCCGACGTTGAAACGCTGCGGCTGCATTATGCCAAGACGATCCGCGCATGGTACGCCAACTGCATGACACACCGCGAGGCGATTATCGCGTTGCATGACGAGAAGTTCTTCCGGATGTGGACCTTTTACCTCGCCGGTGCGGCGACTGTGTTTGAGCATGGCAACATGTGCAATTACCAGATCCAGTACATCCGCGACCGTCACGCGGTGCCGACCACGCGGAATTATCTGCTGAAGGGTTAACCCGCCTCGGCCGCCCCCGCACGGTTGCGCGGGCGGTATACCGGGCCAAAGCCCATCAGCGCCGCGCCCACCAACGGCAGGGCCACCACCCACCAGCGGATGCCGGAGAGGCTGTTCGGGCTGGCGATGGTCAGCCCGGCGGTCGCCCCCAGCCCCGCGCAAATCGCCAGAACGCCCAGCACCGCGCGCAGTTTGGGTACGGTGCGCCCGCCGCGGATCGGGCCGAAGCTGCGCTCATGCCGCGCAAAGATCGCGATCAACGGCAGCAGCGCGAGGATATAGATGCCGATCCACAGCGGCCGCGATGCCCACCATGCGCCCGTCCCGGGGACCGAATCCAGCCCCGCCCCGCCCAGCGCCAGCCAGGTCACCGTCATCACCAGCACGAACGCGGTGAGGTGCCAGAGGTAGATTGTCATGATCATGCCGTTCATCAGCACCGTCGCGGTCCAGATATTGAGGTTTTCGAGCATCCGCCGACCCAGCGGCTCCAGCGCCAGCACCAGCCCTGACTGCATCATCCCCAGCGCAAACAGCGCCAGCGTGGGCGGCAACGAATTGGAAAAGCCTCCCGGTGCCGACACCATCGACACCGGATAAAAGCCATAGACCGTGATCGAAACCAGCACGGCCAGCCCCACAAGGCACCACGCCAGCGCGAACAAGCGGTTATCAAACCGCCCCGCGCGCCAGGCAAAGCCCAGCTGATGGACCGCAAGGAAGACCCACAGGAAGTTGGTGAAATTGACATAAGGCACCTTGGCCGTGAAGGTCAGCCAGTCGGTCAGCATCGCCGCCGGGATGAACACCGCAAAGCTCAGCCATCCAAAGCGCTGCCACGCGCGATAGGCCAGCGGCGTGCAGGCCGTGACCAGCAGATAGACCGCGAGGAACCACACGGGGATCAGCGCCGCTTCGGTCGCCATGCGGATCTGATCGCGCGGCAGGCCCGCCTGCGTCAGCGCCACCGCCAGCGCCGCCCATAGCAGCAGCACCGGAAAGGTCGGGGTGATCAGGCGCTGCACCCGGTTCGCCAGCCAATCGCGATAGACGCCCTCTTTGCCGGACGCGGCCTTGCTGGTGGTCAACTCCCAGCTCACCGAATTGGAAAAGCCGCCAACCAGAAAGAACACCGGCATCACCTGGAAACCCCAGGTCAGCCAATGCGCCCATTCGGACACCGACAGCAGATCACCACGCTGCAATTCGCCCGCTGCGTTGACGTAGAGCCCGGCCATCAGCCAGTGGCCGACCACCACCGCCATGATCGAAACCGCGCGCAGGAAATCAACCCAGCGGTTGCGTTCTGGCGGGGTCAGTTCCGCCAATTCGCGCGCCTTGTTCCACATTTGCAGCACCCATTCCCCCATAAGGCAGAGATAAGACAAGTTGCGCAACGCCTTAACCGACAAGTCTGACCAAAGCATTGATGCACGCCCACCCGCCTGCTACCGCGCCCCGCGTTAACCAGCCAA
>JAKFWB010000026.1 GCA_021732945.1 Porphyrobacter sp. | reverse complement strand
TGTTTTCATATCGCAGACTAGGCCCTACACCCGAATCCAACAAGTAGGATCACTTTCAGAGGGTATGTCACCTTGAGATGACTATGGACAAGAAATTACCTGGAAATTGGCCTGAAAACAGGGATGTAAGCCCGCACGAATATCAATCGCTGCGCCGTGCGCTGACGATGATTTCGGGGAAATGGAAGCTGGAAATTCTCTGGCTGCTGTATCATCGCACCCATCGTTTCGGGGAATTGCAGAAGACAATCGTCGGCGTTTCGCAGCACGTGCTGACCAAGCAGCTGCGCGAACTGGAGGCCGACGGGCTGATAACGCGCAAGGTATTTGCCGAGGTGCCGCCGCGCGTGGAATACACCATGACCGATGCCACACGAGAGCTGGAGCCGACCATCAAGTCGCTGATGGCCTGGTGGGAGAACCATGGCAGCAACACAAGGGGGCAAGTATGAGCGAGACCAATCTCGATCCGGTTTTCTCGGAAGCGCGAACATTCAATGGCTACACTGAAAAACCAGTAAGCGAGGCGATCTTGCGGGAATTGTACGATCACCTGAAATGGGGGCCGACGGCGGCGAATTCCTGTCCCGCCCGCTTTGTCTTCGTAAGCAGCGACGAGGCGAAGCAGCGCTTGCTGGACTGCGTGAACGAAGGGAACGTGGCCAAGGTAAAGTCCGCGCCGGTCACCGCCATCGTGGCGGCCGACACCCGCTTTTACGAGGAAATGCCAGAGCTGTTCCCGTCGCGCGATTTTGCTTCGGTCTTTGCGGGCAAGGATGATGTGATTGCCGATCTGCTGGCGCGCAACGTGCCGTTGCAGGGTGCCTACATGATCATCTCCGCGCGCGGGATCGGGCTGGATTGCGGGCCGATGTCGGGCTTCGATACAGCGGCGATCAACCGGGAATTCTTTCCCGATGGGCGCTGGCGGGCCAATTTCATCTGCACGCTTGGTTATGGCGACAAGCAAAGCCTCTATCCGCGCAACCCGCGATTGCCGTTCGAAGTGGCATGCCTGGTTGCCTAGCACGAGGAGCGATACCTGATGCCGCCATTTGACCCAAGCAAACGCGACAAGCTGGAAGATTTCGAACAACGCGAGATCGAACTGCTGGGCAAGGCCCGGCGCGTCTATGTCGCAGGCCAGGGGCCGGCGGTTATCGTGATGTCGGAAATGCCGGGGATCAGCCCTTACGTGGCGCGTTTCGCCCGCTGGGTGCGCGATGCCGGGCTTACCGTCTACATGCCATCGCTGTTCGGCAGGGACGGCGTAATGCCCGGTGGTCTGGCACCATGGTTTCGCTTCCGCGCACCTGCATCACCCGGGAATTCCGCGCCTTTGCGGCAAACAAATCCAGCCCGGGAACGCAGTGGCAGCGGGCCTTGGCGGCGCTGGCGCGCAAGGATTGTGGCGGCCACGGGTTGTCGCCATCAGCATGTGCTTTACCGGCAAGTTTACCTTGAACATGATGAAATCGGTGGTTGCACCGGTCCTGTCGCAGCCATCATTGCCCATGCATGATGCTGCCGCTCTTGCGATCCACCAAAGCGAACTGGCCCGCGTGAATCAGCGATCGGAGGACAAAGACCTGACGGGAAGGGCCTATCGCTTCGAGGGCGATGCCTTCTGCTCTTCGGCGAAGTTTGCGGCATATGAAAACGCGCTGGGAGACAAGTTTGTCGGCACGGTACTGCAGGACAGCGCCGCCAATCCCAACGCTCCGCTTAAAAGCACCCCACACCGTGGTTACGCTGCACCCAATTGACGAGGCGGGTCAGCCCACGGTTCAGGCGCGCGACGAAATACTTGAGTTCTTTCGCGCGCGCCTGATCGAAGCTGTCTAGTTGCGCTTAGTAGGACCCCGGAGGGGCGATCGGATCGCCACCGGCAAGCGCACGGCCCCGGATCTCGTAACCGATCGTGGGGATATTCTGGATGTGCCGGAGCGCCATAGAGATATCGCGCCAGTAGCGGTTGATCGGCTTTTCCAGCGAGAAGCCCGAAGATCCGGCCTGGAACATCAGGGATTCGCTGGCGGCGTGGATCGACTGGACCATCTGCGCACAGGCAGCGCGGTGCTGCGCCTTTTCTTCCAGCGTGAATTCCTCGCCAAGCCCAACCCGATCCAGTTTCGCCGTGAGGCCGAAGAGAATGGCCTTGGCAGTGTCGATAAGCGCCGCTGCTTCACCCAGATCGCGCATGTATGCGCCCGAGCCGGTACGCGGACCGATCATGGTGGTCAGCACCGGCTTGCCCGATTCCGCCGCCACGATTTCAAGCATGGCCTCAACCGCGCCGATCAGCTGGGCCAGGCCAGTGGTGCGAACCATCGGCACGGCTGGGATTAGGTCTGAAGGCGCGCCGAAGTGCTTCTTGGTCGTATCGATCTGGCCGGCACGCTTGCCCATCAGCACCATCTGGCCTTCCGGAATGAACACATCTTTGGCAATCGCCGTGTCAGAGCCTGTGCCCTGCATGCCGCTGACGAACCAGGTATCCTTGATCTCAAACTCGGACATCGGGATGTAGCACATGCTGATGCCTGGAACGACGGGGCCATCGTAGCCTTCCAGAACCACCCCCTGCTGCGTCCAGGTCGCTTGGCGCGATCCGGACATGTAGGGCCACGCACCGTTGATAATCCAGCCGCCATCGACCTTGCGGGCCTTGCCCGGAGGGTTGTAGGCGCCGCATACGGGCTCCGGCCCGTTGGCGAACACGGTTTCCTGCACGCTATCGGGCGCAAGGCTGGTTACCCAGGTGGTGCCGTTGATGATCTGGATGACCCAGCTGATTGCAGGGTCGCCCTTAGCAATTTCCATCTGCACGCGGCAGAAATCCGTAGGTGAAAGTCCGAAGCCGCCCAGCCGCTGGGGAACAAGCAGTTGCAGGAAGCCCTCTTCCTTCAACATCTTGTCGACCGCATCAGTGGGGCTGCGGCGTTTTTCCCCTTCTGCTGCGTTTTCGGAAAGAAACACGCGAAGTTCCTTCGCGCGGGCGACAAGCTTGTCGGCGACCGACTTGCTCGCCCAACCACTAACTTGTTCAACAGGAGCTTTTGCCAGAGTAGCCATATCATGCGTCCTTTCGATTATTCAGGCAGATTGGTGCGCTAGATCGAGAACCCACTTCTCGAGATTCTTTGCGCTATCGTTCCACAGCGCGGACCAGTTTTCGTCAGCAGGCACCAACAGGGTGCTCAGCTGAAGGCGGACCAGCACTTCCACGAAGCCTTCTGTATTGATCTTCTTGCCAAGCTTGGCTTCGAGGTATTCGAATGTCGGCTCCATCGCCAAGTAAACCGCAACCTTGTAGCGATCAAAGCGACTGCGGAAGAAAGAGAGATGGAAACGCGGCTCCACCTCGAACACCCGATCAGGTGAGTTCTCATTGGTGTAACGGGCATAGAACAGCATGACCTGGCGGAACCGCTCGATCGGATCGTCGATGTTCTCAGCCGCCTCGCGCATGCCTGTTTCGAAGCCCGTGCAGACGAATTCTGCGACCGCCGCAAGAACATCTTCCTTGTTCGAAAAATAGCGATACATGGTCCCGCGTGATACGCCGCTGGCCTCGATGATATCGCTCATGGAAAGCCGACGCACTCCGTTTGCCGCAATAGCATCAAGCGCTCCCGACAGGATCTTGATAACGCTGGGTGAGGAGATAAAATCTTCGCTAACGTCTTGTTCTTGAGTCAGGTCAGGCTGAAACCTCATGTCACGCCTTTCTCAAGTTCATCGAGATTGTGCGGAATACTGACGTAGCCGGGCAGATTCTGTCCACCATCGACGTTGATCATTTCGCCGGTGATGAAGCGGGACATTTCGGAAGCGAGAAAGACCACTACTGGACCGATGTCGTTTTCCGGATCCCCAGCCCGTTTGAGAGGATTGGTCGCTACGATGTTCTCAAGGAAGCCCGGAACGTCCTTGGCCAATTGTGAAAACACTTGACCAAGGCCAGTCGGTGCTATCGCATTCACGCGAATGTTGAAGCGACCCCATTCAACCGCAGCGCTACGGGTCAAGCCGACTATGCCGAGCTTGTTGATGTTATAATCGCTGTGCAACCAAGCACCTGTCTGAGCGTCGATTGAGCTGAAGTTGATAATTGAGCCACCACCGCGAGCCTTCATGTGGGGGAAGGCGGCCTGCATTGCCCACCAATTGCCCCAAACACCGATTTCGAGCGTCCTTCGCAGCATCTCATCGGTCTTATGCTCAAGCAGGACACCGTCGGACAGCAACGAAGCGTTATTCACCAGAATGTCCAGCCCGCCAAATTCATCGACTGCGCGCCGGATCATCGCCAGAACATCTTCCTTGATGCCCATGTCAGCTGACATGCCGATGGCCTTGGTGCCAAATTCCTCACGGATTTCTTTTGCCACTTTCTCAGTGGCCGCGCCATCGCGCCCGGTGATCAGCAGCGAAGCGCCTTCGCGGGCCATGCGCCGCGAAATGCCATAGCCAAGGCCCTTGGCTCCGCCGGTTATGGTTGCCACTTTGCCTTCAAGCAAACCGCTCATGCTGCTTCCCCCACCATTCTGTCCATTTCTATACGTTCGTCGCATTTTTCCCGGGTCAGGACGTAGCCCTGGATCTTGTTGTCGGTGTCGACGAACAGGTGCTTGTCGCCCTTCACATCGCTTTCGACCTTGCGCCATTCGCCCTCGATGGCCGCAGCTGGCGGCAACAGGTTGATGGGGCAAAGCGTGGTCTTGACCTGCACCGAAAGTGGTGGGAACTTGATCGGCGTGGGTGTGCCCAGTGCGCTGGGCGCGATCCCGCGCGCGGCCGCCATGATCGGCGTAACATAGGCAGCCAGACCGTTGGGATATTCGGCGCAGTCGCCGATGGCATAGATATAGGGGTCGCTGGTCTGGCCAAATTGATTGACCTTGATCCCAAGCCCGATATCGAGGCCGGCTTCCTGCGCCAGCTTCACGTTCGGGCGAAGGCCCACTGCAGAAAGCACGATATCGGATTCTATCCGCGTGCCATCGTCCAGCGTCGCAACATATCCGCGTTCGGTTTGCCTGTAATCGATTGCCTCGACCTTGCGACCCAAATGCCAGTCAACGCCGCTTGCACGCAGGGATTCCTGCACCGTCTCGCCCACTGCGGTTGGCACAAGCTGCGCCAGCGGCTGGTCCAACATATCGACCACGATCGGCTTGTAGCCGTTGGTCACCAAGTCATTGGCGAATTCGGTTCCGACAAGGCCTGCACCCATGATCAGCACACGCCCACCTTTGGGCAGCTCCTTGCGAAAGCGATCGTAGTGCTCCAGCTGATTGACCGATATGGCCCGGTGCGCGGCGTCTCCGCCTATAGTCGGCCGGATCGGTTCCGCACCAGTCGCCAGGATCACGGCATCATACTGGATCGGTCCTCCGGTAGTAAGCAGGGCCTTGCCTGCCCTATCGATGGCTTCGGCCTCGCGCCCGATGCGGGCATCCAGCTTGAGGTTGGCGATCATCTTTTCGGCAGGCGTGGTCACCAGTGTATCACTGGTCTTGCCCTTGGCCAGCGCGGTTGAAAGCGCGGGCTTGGAATAGAAGTGCCCGTCATCAAGCGTAACCATCACAAGCCGCGCTTCCGATGAGAGCCGGCGCAGTTCGCGCAGCACGCCAAAGCCGGCAAGACCGCTGCCGACAACGACGATAGTGGGGGCAACAGGCGCGTTCATTTCGATTACAAAAAGACCGCGAAGTTTGACATTCCGAGCACCGACTGGTCGACGATGATTTCGCGGCTAGCCAACTTGTAACCGCCGTCTACCTCGCGCCAGACATCGCGGCGTTCAGCGGTGGTGTTCTCGTTCTCCGGGCTGTCGCCGCGACTGCGTTCGAGATAGAGGTAGCTCACCACTTCATACTCGCCGGGTGTCTCGCATTCGGCAATACGGACATTGGTTATGAACCGGCGGCAGCGTGAAGGCGGGTCTTCCGCCCAAGCGCTCTTTTGCAGACGCCCGGTGCGCATCAGCAGCGAGCCATAATCTTCGTCGAAATGGAACATCGTGCGCATCACGTCGCGGTCGCGATTGGGGCCGGTGCGCGTCAGGCGGATTGGTGCCTGGTAGATGATGTCCTGCGCGATCATCGCGATCCAATCGTCGATGCGGCGCTCGTCCAGCGCGGCCGCTTCGTCATAAAGCGTTTCCAGGATGCGGTTGTACACTTGCGATCCTAGGGCTACGCGCTTGTTCGAAACCAGTCCGCGAAGGATCGTGGTTGAATCGGGGGCGGCGGTCGATTTGGTCTTCCAGGTCATGTCTGTGTCTCCCCCGCTCAAACCGCGTCCATCAGGTCATAATATGCAAGCCACCAGTTCCACTGCGTGTCGTCCTTGGTGAAACCGGGATAGAGCAGTCCTTCGCCAACCCAGCCCTCCGGGCGTTCGTGCCCGTGCAGCGCCTGGTACTTGAGTGTAATGCCCTTGCTGACCGCGCCGCGCGCGTTCTTCATGATGACCGGCCACACATCGGCATCGTCCTGCTCGATCGTGCCCGAAGTGCCGGTCTGCTGGACCGAATTCTGGAGCATGTCGCGCTTCATCTGTTCGGGCGCATCCTTTTCGGCGAAAATGTAGTTCACGAATTCCACCTTGCCGGGGCCTTTGGGAACATAGGTATGCAGCGCCAGCGCGCCGGAGGAACCGCCATCGGTGCGCGGGGCGAAGATGAAAGCGATAAGGATATTGGGGAACAGCCCGCCAACTTGCGGGGGGATTGTCGCCAACTGGTTGACCTGATCCTCACTCAAATTGCGGAACAGTTCAGGGATCATCTCCTTGGTGATGCCCGGCGGCGTCAGTAGTTCCAGCCGCTCCCGCGTAGACTTGCCTTCGAACGGCACGTCGGCGAACATCTTGAAGGTCTTTTCTGCTTCCAGGCAGCGCAGCGAGTGGCCCTGCTTGCACGATACGTCGACCCCGTACATGCCCGGCGCCTGATCATAGATACTTTCGGCCGTTCCGCCCATCACGCCGCCTTCCATCAGCGAACGGTGCAGCGTCAGCGTGTGGAAACCGTCGGAACCCGACTGTTCACCCGGCACTTTCCAGTTGCAGGGCAAGGTGAAGCGCTGCGGCGGACCGAGCAATTCGAGACCATTGTCAGTCCGGCAGAACAGCTGGTCCATGTAGTACTTAATGTCACCCAGATATTCGTCGAACGAAGGGCCATCGACGTTCCAGGTGGCAAAAATCAGGCCACCATAAAGGTGAACCTTGGCCTTCTTCAGCCCTAGGGTCTTCTTGTCCACATCGTTGCCGTGCATCTTTTCACGTTCAACCGGTGCGCCGATGAAATCGCCGTTCGGACGAAATGCCCAGCCGTGGTAAATGCACTGGTGAATGCGCTTGTTGCCTGCTTCGCCAAGGCACACGCGCATCCCGCGGTGCGGGCAGACATTCAGCGAAACATTGACTTCGCCATCCTGACTGCGGGCCACGATCACATTGTCTTCCGCCATGTCGCGAACAATGAAGTCGCCGGGCTCGGGAATTTCGCTTTCATGGCCTAGCAGCAGCCAAGTCTTGGCAAAAATCTTTTCCATTTCAAGGTGGTAGAGCTCTTCGTCGGTCATCACGCGAAGCGAGACCTCATTGCTCTCGCGCATGACCAGATCGTCAAGCGAGGTTCCGTCACGCAATACTAGCTTCGATTTCTGGAGCATCTGAGCATTCTCCCGGTAGTGCATTTTTTTGTAATTGATTCGCGTCATACACATTGAATAATTTCTGTTCAATATGTAAAGCGACGAAAACCTGGACAAACAACGGAGAGCATGATGTCTGAGAAGGGTAAGCTGAAGGTCGTGATCAACAAGCCAGCGTGTTGCGGCTATGGTGTTTGCGCGGAAATCTGCCCGGAAGTGTACAAGCTTGATGAACACGGCATCGTCTATGTCGACGATGAAATCGTGCCCGAAGGTCTGGAAGACGCAGCCCGCGAGGGCGCGGATGCCTGCCCGCAATCGGCCCTCGCCATCGTGGATGCGTGACGGCAGCCGCGCAGCGGGCTTTAATAGACCCGCGCAAGGATGCCTTTGAGAGCGGCCCCATGTTCGAGCCAGGCAGCATCGAACGCTTTTGACCAGCCATGCCCTGCCACTCTGGCAAGGGTATTGATCAGCATGTCTATCGAGTCTGCGTAAAGCGGCAGGCCGATATCGCCATAGCAGCGATGCGCCATGCCCGGGTTCTGGGTCCAACGCTCGAGCCAGTCTTCGCCTGTCGCCAGCCCCATCAGGGTCTCGATCATTTCGTTCACCATCGCACCGCAGGTGGAATCCGCATAGTGCAAGGATCGGCGTTGTTCCGGATAGTGGGCAAACAGCCGGTCGAAGAAAATCGGCGTGATATCCCTGTCCACCTCGGCGACCGCCCACAGGGATCGCTCAAGGACATCTGCTCTGGCTGCGTCTCCCACGAGAAGGTCATTTTCCACTGGCATTGATCTCCGCATCGGCAATACACCTGCCTTATGCCCGAATTGCGCTGGTGAAATTGATCTGAACTAAATTCACGGCTGTCCCGCTGTTGATCACTGGCCCCTTGGGCCAATCGACCTAGTGCTGCCTACCTGAGGAAAGGGCAAACACTGTGTCCGGCTTCTGATAACATTGCGAAGCCAAAGGAGTTTGATGGATGCGCAATGCACTGGACCCGCTTTTCTCGCCGTTTTCCTGCAAGAGCCTGGAACTGGCCAACCGCTTCGTCATGTCGCCCATGACCCGGCAGTTCAGCCCCGATGGCACCCCGGGAGAGAATGTCGCGGAATATTATGCGTGCAGGGCGAGGGGCGATGTAGGTCTGATAGTAACCGAAGGCGTTGGCGTGGACCACCCT
>JAKFWB010000391.1 GCA_021732945.1 Porphyrobacter sp. | reverse complement strand
GGCCTTGGCTTCGGCTTTGAGACGCGCCTTTTCCTCGGCCAGCAGGCGCGCTTTTTCTTCAGCTTCAGCCTTGGCGCGGGCCTTGGCTTCGGCGCGGGCGCGGGCTTCGGCTTCCTTCCTGAGCCGGGCTTCTTCTTCGGCTCTTGCACGCGCTTCGGCTTCGGCCTTGGCGCGTGCTTCGGCGACCCGGCGCGCTTCAGCCTCGGCAGCAGCGCGTTCCGCCGCTTCGGCAGCCTCGGCATCGCGGCGGGCCTGGTCTTCGGCGGCGGCGCGGGCGGCGGCTTCGGCTTCGGCGCGGGCCTTCGCCTCCTTGCGCGCCTTGATTTCGGCCTCGGCCTTAGCCTTGGCTTCCGCTTCGGCACGAGCGCGGGCTTCAGCCTCGGCGGCCTTGCGCGCGCGGGCCTCTGCGGCGGCGGCTTCGCGGGCTTCGCGTTCGGCCTTGGCGCGGGCTTCGGCTTCGGCCTTTTCGCGCGCCCGGGTTTCCTTGAGCGTGCGGGCGCGTTCTTCGGCCTCGGCCCGTGCCTGAGCGAGCGCTTCAGCGCGCGCCTGTGCCTGGGCTTCAGCGCGCGCTCTGGCGTCAGCCTTGGCCCGCTCGCGCGCTTCCGCTTCGGCCGTCAGCCGCGCCTGTTCGGCAGCTTCGGCTTCGGCTTGCTGGCGGGCAGCCTGATCGGCCAGCGCCTTGCGCCGCGCCACTTCCGCGGCGCGCCTTTCGGCAGCGGTTTCTTCTTCAGGATCGATCAGGCGGAGCGCGTTGCGCCACACGCCCGGCGCATGGCCTAAGCCGTCGCGGTCAGCCCCGCCGCCAGCGGCTTCTTCCGCAGCGCGTAGAGCACGACAATCAACCCAGTCAGGATGAGCGGTATAGTCAGCCATTGTCCCATCGATAGCCCAGTTCGGGCCGCAAAGTCAGCCAATTGTGCGTCCGGCTGGCGAAAAAACTCGTTGACGAAACGCGCGATCCCCATGCCGAGCGTGAACACACCCGCCAGCAAACCGGGGCGATAGCGCGCGCCGGTTTTCCAGAACAGCAGCATCAGGATCACCAGCAGCGCGAAGCCTTCAAGCCCGGCTTGATAGAGCTGGCTGGGGTGGCGAGCCAGCCCTTCCGGATCGGTCGGGAAGATCATCGCCCAAGGGACATCCGTGACGCGGCCCCACAATTCGCCATTCACGAAGTTGGCGAGCCGCCCCAAGAGCATGCCCATCGGCACGCCGACACACACGTAATCGACCACGCGGATGAAATTGAGCTTGTCGCGCCAAGCGACGTAAGCCATCGCGACCGTCACCCCGGCGAGCCCACCGTGAAACGCCATACCCCCGTCCCACAATCGCAGCAGCTTCCATGACACGAAGCCCTCGCCCGAAAAATCGGTAAAGGCGCTGGGGATGCCTGTCTCGCCCCCGGTGTAGAACGCGGCATAGCCCAGTCGCCCGCCGATGATCACGCCCAAGGTGCAATAGAAAAACAGATCATCGGCATGGCGCTGCGCCATCGGCGCACCGGGTTGCTTCAGCATCTTGGAGGTGTGCCAATAGGCGAAAATCACCCCGATCAGGTAGGCAAGCGAGTAGAACCGCAGGGTGAAGAACCCCAATTCGATCCCCGGCTTCAGCCCAAGATCGGCCCAATAGATCGGATCGGCAGTGCCGCTTGCGGCAAGTAGTGACAGCACGGGGCGAACCTCTTAATGATCATGATATGCCGTATCGGCGGGCCTGATTGGGCCTCGTTCACGCTGGCGCTTCTGGCACAGTGCGCGGGGCAGGGAAAGGGTGCAGGATCGTCGGCAAGGCTTGGGACAGGAAGTCAGGTATGCGCCCAAATGCGCGCCCGGGCTTCAACAATAAACGAGAGAGGAAGGACACCGCATGCCCACCCAGCTGGACAATGCGCTTGAAGCGATCATCACCGGCCTCACCGCCGAAGGGCAGGTGTTCGCCACCGTCCCCTTTATGCGCGACGGGGTGGCAATGCCGATTTTCGCCGCCGCTCCGCCGACGCTGGCGCATTATCTCGCGCATTTCGCCAATCAGAACAAAGATGTCCCCTTTCTGGTCGATGGCGATATTCGCCTGACCTTTGGCGAGACCTATGCTGCGGCGACCTGCGTTGCGGAAAGCCTGGTGTGCGATCATGGCGTGCAGAAGGGCGACCGCATCGGCCTTGCCGCGCGCAATTCTGCCAATTGGATGATCGCTTATATGGGCATCCTGATGGCGGACGGCTGCGCCACCCTGCTCAATGGCTTCTCTTCGGGCGAGGAGCTTGCTTACGGGATCGAGCTTGCGGAATGCACGCTGCTGCTGGCCGATGATGGACGCGCCGCGCGGCTGGAAGGGCACGCACACCCGGCCAAGGTGGTGCTGTTTGGCCATGGCAATGCCCCGTCCGAAGGGCTGGCCGCGGTATGGCGCGCGCCTGAAGGCGTCCCGGCGGCCATCGAACTGCTCGCCGATCTGGGTCCGGATGACATCGCCACGATCCTCTATACCTCAGGTTCGACCGGCAAATCCAAGGGAGCTTGGTCGGACCATCGCGGTGTGGTGAACGCCGTGATGAACTATGTCGCCCAAAGCGCGATGGCCAAGGTCCATGTCGAAAGCGTCGATGGCCCGCTGACCGATCAGCCCTGCGCGCTGGTGGCGGTGCCGCTGTTTCACGTGACGGGCGAAGTGCCGCTGTTCCTGCAAAGCTTCGCGATCGGGCGCAAATTGGTGCTGATGCCCAAGTGGGATGCGGGCCTCGCCATCCGGCTGATGGCGGAAGAAAAGGTGACCTATTTCGTTGGCGTGCCGCTGATGAGCTATGAAATCGCCAATCATCCTGATTTAGGCCAATATGATCTTTCGGCCTGCAAGAGCTTCGCCGCGGGCGGCGCACCGCGTCCGGTGGAGCATGTCAGCCGCATCAAGGAAGCCTTCCCCGGCAGCTTCCCGTTGCTGGGCTATGGCCTCACTGAAACCAACGCGGTCGGCTGCGGCAATTTCAACGAAAATTACCTCGCCAAGCCCGGATCGACCGGACGCCCGTCCAAGCCGATGGTCGATCTCGCCATTCTTGATGATCAGGGATATGTGTTGCCACAAGGGCAGGTGGGCGAAGTCTGCATCCGCTCGGTCGCCAATTTCCGGGGCTACTGGAAGAATGACGAAGCGACCGCCGCTGCTTTCACCGACACCGGCTATTTCCGCACGGGCGATCTGGGCTACCTCGATGAGGACGGCTACCTGTTCATTGTCGACCGCAAGAAGGACATCATCATCCGCGGCGGGGAGAATATCTCCTGCATCGAAGTGGAAGATGCGATCTACGCGCATGACGATATCGGCGAATGTTCGGTGTTCGGCCTGCCGTGCGAACGCATGGGCGAGGTTCCGGCGGCGGTCTATGCCATGAAGGATGGCCACCCCGCCATCACGCCGGGTGAGCTGCGCGCCTTCCTGCTGGAACGCATCGCCCCGTTCAAGGTGCCGCTGGAACACCAGATCTGGTTCACCCAAGAAGCATTGCCCCGGCTCGGCACCCAGAAGATCGACAAGCGCAGCGTCAAGGCGCGTTACCTTAGCGAGGCGGCACCCGCGTGAACCTTCGCCGCGTCCCCGGCCAGCGCGCGATCATTGATCGGCGCGCGCTGGCAGAGGAAATTGCAAAGCTGCACGCCAGCGGCGGTGGAGCCGCACGCGGCGATATCATCAAGGCGCTGCGCCGGGCGCTCGATGAAGGCCGGGCTGAGCTGGCCCGCCGCCTTGCCGAAGCCCCGTCTGCCGGGCACGAGGTGACCGCAGGCTTCAGTTTCCTGATGGATCAGCTGCTGCGGGTGATCCACGATCACGTCACTGCGCACCTCTACCCGGTGCCCAATCGCACCCAGGCCGAACGGCTCGCGATCCTGGCCGTGGGCGGTTACGGCCGCGCCGAAATGGCGCCGCATTCGGATATCGACATCGCCTTCATCACGCCGAGCAAGCGCGCGCCGTGGTGCGAACAGGTGATCGAGACGATGCTCTACATCCTGTGGGATCTGGGCCTCAAGGTTGGACATTCCAGTCGTACCGTGGCTGATACGATGCGGATGGCGAAAGATGACCTCACCATCCGCACCGCGCTGCTTGAAAGCCGGTTGGTGTGGGGCGAACAGGCGCTGTACGAAGAATTGCGCACCCGGTTCTGGAACGAAGTCGCCAAGGGCAGCGAACGCCAGTTCCTGACCCAGAAGCTGGCCGAACGCGATGCGCGGCACAAACGGATGGGTGATAGCCGCTATGTGGTCGAGCCCAATATCAAGGAAGGCAAGGGCGGCCTCAGAGACCTGCAAACGCTGTACTGGATCGGCAAATATGTCCATCGCGTCGACAGCGCGTCGCAGCTGGTGGACGTGGGCCTGCTGACCGGGCCGGAATATCGCAGCTTCCGCCGCGCCGAGGGTTTCTTGCTGGCGGCGCGCTGCCACATGCACCTCATCACCGATCGCGCCGAAGACCGCCTGACCTTTGATCTGCAACGTGCCGTGGCCGAACGCATGCAATTCGCCGACCGCCCAGGCAAAAGCGCGGTCGAACGCTTCATGCAGTATTATTTCCTGCAAGTGAAACGAGTCGGCAGCCTGACCGGGGTGTTCCTGTCGCACCTTGATGAGGAATTCGCCAAGAAACGCCCGCGCACCGGGTTTTTTGCCGGTTGGACGCAGCGCCCGCGGATGTTCAAGGGCTATACGGTCGAAGGCGGGCGGCTGCGCGCGCCGGGTGACGACTGGTTTCGCGCCGATCCCGTCCGCCTGATCGAAGTGTTCCAGCTGGCCGAGGCCGAAGGGCTGGAGGTGCATCCCGAAACCATGCGGCAGGCCGGGCGCGATGCCAAGCTGATCGATGTGACGGTCCGTCGCGACAAGCGCGCCAATGGCCTGTTTCTCGACCTGCTGAGCGGCCGCAAGGATCCCGAAACCGCACTGCGCTGGATGAACGAGGCCGGGGTGTTCGGCCGCTTCGTGCCCGATTTTGGCCGGGTCAATGCGCAGATGCAGTTCGACATGTACCACCACTATACAGTCGATGAACACACCATCCGCGCCATCGGCCTGCTTAGCCAGATCGAGCAGGGCCTGCTGACGGCCGATCACCCGCGTGCGACCCGCGAATTTCCCAAGCTCGCCTCGCGCCGGGCGCTGTATGTGGCGGTGCTGCTGCACGATATCGCCAAGGGCCGCGGCGGCGACCATTCGGTGCTTGGCGCAGATGTCGCGCACAAGCTGTGCCCGCGCTTTGGCTTGGACGAGAAAGAGACCGATCTCGTCGCCTGGCTGGTGTTGCAACACCTGTTGATGAGCCGGACGGCGCAGAAACGCGATCTGACCGATCCCAAGACAATCGAGGATTTCGTCGCCGAGGTGCAGAGCCTTGAACGCCTGCGCAATCTTGCGATCCTGACGGCGGTGGATATCCGCGCGGTCGGGCCGGGCACCTGGAACAGCTGGAAAGGCCAGCTGCTCGGCGAACTTTACGATGCCGCGCAGGAACGCCTGCGGCTCGGCTACAAAGGCACCGGGCGCAAACAGCGCGTCACGGCCAAGAAGGATGCAGTGGCGCAGCTGCTGGGCGATGCCGATCATCTGGTCGACAGCGCGGGTGCGCTGCTGGGCGATGCCTATTGGATCGCTGAGGGCGAGGATATCATCGCCAGCAACCTCGCCCAATACGATGCCGCGGTGGCTGCGGGCGAACAGCTATCGATGATCTGCGCGGTGGATGAAGCGCGGGGCGCGACGCGGGTTAGCGTGATCGCGGCCGACCATCCCGGCCTGTTCTACCGCATGGCGGGCGGCATCCATGTGGCGGGTGCCAACATCATCGATGCGCGCATTCACACCGCCCGCAGCGGCTATGCGGTCGACAATTTTCTCGTGCAGGACCAGCACGGTCAGCCATTCCGCGAACCGGCGCAAATGGCCCGGATCGAAAAGGGCATTCGCGACGCCCTGCTGGCGCGGATCGAACTGGTGCCCAAGCTGGCCGCCCGCCCCCTCAGCCATTCGCGTGCCAAGGCGTTTGATGTCGCTCCGCGCGTCGGGTTCGATAATGACGCCTCGAACAATTTCACCGTGATCGAAGTGACCGCGCGCGACCGTCCGGCGCTGCTCAACCGGCTCGCCCACGCGCTCTACAAGGCCAACCTGATTGTCCATTCGGCGCATGTCACCGCCTATGGCGAAGCGGCGGCGGATACGTTCTATGTGACCGATCTCACCGGAGCCAAGATCAAGACGCCTGAGCGATTGGCCGAAATCGAAGCCGCGCTGCTTGAGGCGGCGAGCGATGAGCGCCAGCAGCAGCTTGAAAAGGCCTGACAAGACCTTCATCGAACAGAGCCGCCCCCCTGCCGTCCCGAAGGTTGCAATCGCGTGACGTACTTGCTAAGCGGTCGGCCCCCAACTCAGACAGAGAGAGTTACTCCATGATGATCGCACGCCCCCGTCCGAGCCCGCTCCGTCTCGGCAAAATCGCCCTTCTGCTCGGCACAGCCGCATTGTCGCCCTTCGCCGCATCGGCGCAGGATGCCGAAGCGCCCGCCGCTGAAGAGCGCGCCAGCTCGCTTGATGCCATCAACGAAATCCTCGTCACCGGCACCAAGACAAAGGACGCCGAAAACGTGCAGGACGTCGCGCTCGCGGTGACTGCGTTCAACGCCGATACGCTCGAAGCCTTCAAGATCCGCGACATTCAAGGCCTGTCGTTCCAGACGCCGAACGTCAGCCTCGACCAGATCGGCACCAGCCGTGGGCAGGCCAACTTCTCGGTGCGCGGGCTTGGCATCAATTCCTCGATCCCCTCGATCGACCCGACCGTGGGCGTGTTTGTCGATGGGGTGTACCTCGGCATCAACGCGGGCGTGGTGTTCGACCTGTTCGACCTTGAAAGCGTCGAAATCCTGCGCGGCCCGCAGGGCGTATTGTTCGGCCGCAACGTCACCGGCGGCGCGGTGGTGCTCAACACCGGCAACCCGACCGAAGACTTCCGTGGCAAGTTCCGCGCGGCGGTCGATGGCCCGGTGGATAGCGGTCGCGGCGGCCCCAACTACACCGTCAGCGGCACGATCTCCGGCCCGATTGTCGAGGATGTTCTGCTGTTCAAGGTCGGCGCGTACTACAACAAGGACGAAGGTTACTTCACCAATCTGTTCGACGGATCGAACCACGGGGAAGCCGAAACCAAGATCTTGCGCGGCGCGCTGGAAGGCCGGTTTGGCGACTTGACAATCCGCGCCAAGCTCGATTACTTCGAAAGCGACGGCGATGGCCCCTCGGCCCAGAACCGCGGGCGGTTTGATCGTGAAAGCTTCGATTTCGCAATTGATGAGCCCGGTTTTTACACCAATGAAATCTGGACCGGATCGCTCACCGCCGAATGGGATATCGGCCCCGGCACGCTAACCAACATCTTCGGCTATCGCGACTACGCCGCCAGCACGCGCGGCGATATCGACGCGACGCCGGTGTTCCTGTTCCACTCAGGCACCACGACCGAGCAGGACCAGATCTCGAACGAGCTGCGCTATGCGGTTTCCACTGACACGCTCGATCTGACCTTCGGCGGGTTCTATTTCGATCAGAACCTCGCCTATGACGAAAGCCGCGAGTTGCGGCGCGATCTGCCGGTGAACCTGCGCCCGCCAGTCTTCTTCGGCGGCGGGCGTCAGACGCATGAAGTGATCGGGCTGTTCGCCAATGCGCAGTGGGAATTCGTGCCCAGCCTTTCGCTGATTGCGGGCATTCGCTGGAATCAGGAAACCAAGGATGCGGCGGTGACCTATATCACCCCGCGCGCGCCCTGCTCGGTGGTCGCAGGCACTTGCCCGACCGGCACCGCGCCGTTCAACCCCGCGACCGAAATCAACGGCTTCACCGATGACGTGACTTTCCGCAACGTCTCGCCCAAGCTCGGCCTGCAATATGAATTCGCCAATTCGCAGATCTACGGCCACTGGAGCCGCGGCTTCCGTTCGGGCGGGTACAATTTCCGCATCACCAACATCCCCGTGTTCAACCGCGCTGTGGCGGCGACGGGCGATCTGTTCTTCGATGAAGAGCAGGTCGACAGCTATGAAATCGGCGGCAAGTTCCAGACCGACGATGGCAGCTTTACGCTGAACGTTGCCGGTTACGTCACCAAGATCAGCGATCTTCAGCGCGAAGTGAACCTGGCCGATCCGGGCGCGGGCGTGGTGCAGAACATCCTCAACACCGCCGATGCCACCATCACCGGGTTCGAAGCCGAAGCCCGTATGCGGGTATCGGATGCGTTGATCGTCACCGCCAATCTCGGCCTGATTGACGACAAGTATGACAGCATCCTGTTCGACATTTCGGGCGATGGCTTTATCAACGACACTGATCTCGCGCTGCGCATTCCGCGCGTGCCTGAGGTGACGTGGGGCATGGGGCTGGTGCACGAACTGCTGCTCGGCGAAAGCGAAATCCTGACACGGGTGAACTACCAGTTCCGCGATGAATTCGCCTTCACCGATGATAACCTCGGCTTCATTCAGGATGCGTCGAACCTTGAAGCGAACATCACCTGGGTGACCCCGGTCGAAGGTCTGTCGCTTTCGCTTTATGGTCGCAACCTGTTCGATCAGGTGCAGGCGGGCGGCGATACGCAGGTGCCGTTCGGCGGCCCGAATTCGAGTGGGGTGCGTCGTCCCTTTGCCGACCGCCCGACACAGGGCACGTTCTCACCGCTGCAACGCGGGCGGAATGTTGGCGTTGAGGCGCTGTTCGAGTTCTAAGGGGTGGTCTTGGTGCGGCAGAAATAGCCCTTCCCCTTGGAGAAGGGTTGGGATGGGGGTTCGGACCTTAGAGAGGGCAGGCCACCCACTCCC
>JAKFWB010000220.1 GCA_021732945.1 Porphyrobacter sp. | reverse complement strand
CATCTGCCACACCTATGTCCACGCCGCCGCCGATCCGGACATGGCACGCAGGCTTGCGGTCAACGCCAAGCTGCGCCGCACCGGCGTCTGCGGCGCGATGGAGACCTTGCTGATCGATGCCGCCTTCCCCGATGGGCCCGGACTTGTCGCGGCACTGATAGATGCGGGCTGCGAAGTGCGCGGCGATGGCCGCGCGCAGGCGCTCAATGCCCGCGTAATTCCGGCAAGCGCCAATGATTGGGACACCGAATATCTCGACGCGATTGTCTCGGTTGCGGTGGTGGACGGGCTCGACGCAGCACTGGCGCATATCGCGCGCCATTCGTCCGACCATACCGATGTGATCGTCACCGCCGATGATACCGTGGCCGAACGCTTCCTGGCGGAAGTCGACTCTGCGATCGTGATGCACAATGCCTCATCGCAATTCGCCGATGGCGGTGAATTCGGCCTGGGCGCGGAAATCGGGATTGCCACCGGGCGGCTCCACGCCCGCGGGCCGGTGGCGCTCGAGGGATTGACGACCTACAAGTGGCAGGTGCGCGGCACGGGTCAGGCGCGCCCGTAAGTCTTGCGCTCACCAGCTACCTTTACCGGGCTGCTTGGCGGCAGCTTCAACCCCGCGCACGGGGGACACCGGCGCATCAGCCTGTTCGCAGCCGAGGCGCTGGGGCTGGACGAGGTGTGGTGGCTGGTCTCCCCCGGCAATCCGCTGAAGCCGCAGGATGACATGGGCTCGCTCAAGGCGCGGCTGCGATCGGCCGAAGCGATGAGCCGATGTGCTCCCATCATCCCCACGGCGATCGAACTGGATCTCGACACCCGCTTTACGGTCGACACGCTGACCAAACTCACCCGCCGCTATCCCAAACGGCGGTTTGTGTGGCTGATGGGCTCTGACAATCTGGCGCAATTTCATCTCTGGAAGGGCTGGCGGCGGATCGCGCGGACAATGCCGATTGCGGTGATCGCCCGTCCGGGCTATGATGCAGCCGCCATGACGAGCCCCGCCATGGCCTGGCTCCGGCGCTATCGTGTGCCTGCCGCCAGCATTCGGAAACGGGGGCAGTGGAGCGCGCCAGCCCTGGTGTTTTTGCGTTTCGATCCTGACCATCGCTCGGCCACGGCCATTCGCCGTGCCAAAGCCGGGTGGGCCGAGGCTTTGCTCGGGACGGATTGTGCGGATAAGAATCATGGTGCAGTGGTGCGTGATCGGCTGACATTTCGCAGCATCCGGTCGTGGGAGGACGCATGAAACGCAGGCCACGCGTTTCGGCATCCCAGGCTGGCCGTCCGCGTGTTGTCCGCTTCCATCGCTCTGAACTCTGGAGATACAAGATTGCCGATTACCGAGGCGTTTATCGCGTCCGTGCCGACCGGCGCGGTGCAAGCCGCTGCCACTGCAGCCCAATCGCTGACGCGCTCTGACATGAGCACCGATGCCCTGCACCAATTGGTGCTATCGCAGCTTGATGATGATCAGGCGCAGGAAATCGTGTCGATCCCGCTTGAGGGCAAAAGCTCGATTGCCGATCACATGGTGATCGCCAGTGGCCGTTCGACCCGGCAGGTCGCTTCGATGGCGCAGAAACTGGCTGAAGAGATCAAAAAAGCCGGGTTCGGCCACGCGCGGATCGAAGGCCTTCCAGCTGCCGATTGGGTGCTGATCGATGCGGGCGACGTGGTCGTCCACCTGTTCCGCCCCGAAGTGCGCACCTTCTACAACCTTGAACGAATGTGGTCGTTTGAGGGAGCTGATACGGCGGCTGGCGGCAGAGCATAGAGAAGGTCCGAAAGCGCATTGCGCTGAGGGATGCGGGTAAACGTTCGGCGAGCGTGCTTCGACAGGCTCAGCACGAGCGAGTATTGACTTCCCCCACCCCGCTCATCCTGAGCCTGTCGAAGGATGCTGCGCAACGTTGCCGGTAGCGCCGAGGCACCTGCGTGAGGTTGCAGGTCACTCTGGGAGTCATCTCTATCCTCCTCCATATCATCGCTCGGGGCAAAATCGGTCGGTCGCCTGAGGGCGATCTGGTGGATCGCTATGCCAAGCGCATGACCTGGCCGTTCAAGCTCACCGAATGGCCCGATACCGGTGCGGGCAAGGTGGCGGAGGTTCTTTCCCCGCATCGCACCGTCTTGCTCGATGAGCGCGGCAAAGCCATGGCGTCAGAGGATTTTGCCGCCCTGCTCGGCCGCTGGCGTGACGATGGCGTGCGCGAGACCCGCTTCATGATAGGTGCGGCAGATGGCCATTCGGATGCCGAGCGGGCCAGCACTGATCTGCTGCTGGCCTTTGGCCCAGCGACCTGGCCGCATATGCTGGCGCGCGCGATGCTGCTGGAACAGCTCTACCGGGCGACCACCATTCTGGCCGGGCATCCCTATCATCGGTCCTGAAAATCGTGCAGGACTGACGCCATGAACCGTTCTGCGCTTTTGATCCTGCTGACAAGCGCCGCCGCCTGCGCCGCGCTGTTCGCGGCCATGCCCGCGAGCGAGGCGAGTTCCGCCGTGCAATTGCTCGGTCCGGCCGAGGCGCAAGCCGCCCTCACCCGCGCCGCGCGCGAAAGCCGCCGCGCTGAAAGCCGCGCGGCCCGCCTTGCCAAGGAGGCAGAGGCAGCCACCGAAGCGGCCCAGCGCACCGCCAGCCAGGCCGCATCGCTCGCCGCCCGCATCCAGCAAGCCGAAGCCGATATCGAGGTCGCGCGCGCGCGCTATTCACTCGCCCGCAGTGCGCGCGCTGAGGTCACCGCACGGCTGGCCGCCAAGCAGGAGCCGACCGCCCGCCTCGCCGCCGCCTTGCAGACCGCCGCGCGCCGACCGCTGGCGCTGTCGGCGCTGCAACCCGGTTCCCTGAAGGACGTCGTTTATGTCCGCGCGGTGCTCGATAGCGCGGTGCCGCAAATCCGCGCCCGCACCGCCGCGCTGCGCAGCGAATTGGACCGTGGCCGCACGCTGGAGCGGCGGGCGGCGCGCTCGCTCGATGCGCTGCGGACCAGCGAAGGCACACTTCGTCAACGCCGTGGTGAGTTGGCGGCGCTCGAAAGCCAGCAGCGCATCGCCTCCCGCGCAGCGCGGGGTGCGGCGGGGCGCGAACAGGAGCGGGCGCTGGCCTTCGCTGAGGAAGCACGCGATCTTGATGGGCTGGTTGACCGGCTGGATGAAGTCGCGGTGCTGCGGCGTTATCTTGCCGGGTTGCCCGGCCCGGTGCTGCGCCCGGCCGATCTGTCCGCGCCGCTGCCCGAAGCGCCGATCGGCACGCCGTCGCCCACTGCCAGCGCCCCGCCTCCAGGTGATTTCCAGCTGCCGGTGCAGGGCCGTACGTTGATCGGCTTCGGCGCGCGGCGGGATAGCGGGCTCCCCAGCACCGGACTGACGCTCGCTCCGGGATCGGGCGCTCAGGTTGTGGCACCTGGTCGCGGGCGCATCGCCTTTGCCGGGGCCTATCGCGGGTTCGGGCGAATCGTCATCATCGAACATGCTGGCGGCTGGACCAGTCTCGTCACCGGCCTTGCCCGGGTGGACGTCGCGGTGGGCGACAGCGTGATCGGCGGCAGCCCCATGGGTCTGGCGGATGGCCGGGCGATGCCGGTCACGATCGAGCTGCGCCGCGATGGCGATCCGGTCAACCCATTGCAACTCTTGCGTTAAGTTGCCCGTCAGCGCCGGTGGGACGTGCGGCGTGTCGCATTGTGAGACGCCGTCCGCGCTTCGCATATCTCTCATCTGGCGTTCAGCCTGACAAACCTATACATTCGTGTCACAAAGGAGCTTTCCGCACCCATGAACATCGCCGCACTTCTGCGCAGTGCCGCGCTTGTCACCGCTGTCGCGCTGATCCCTGCCACCACCGCCACCATGGCGCAGGTCGATGGCCGCGCCGGGCCGGAATTTGCCAAATTGTTCGCGGTATTCCAGCGGGTGAAGTCAAGCTATGTCGAGCCGGTTGAGGATGAAGTGCTGATCCGCGGCGCGATTGATGGCATGCTGGCGGCGCTCGATCCGCATTCGGCCTATCTCGATGGCGGCGATCTCCAGCGGCTGGAAACCCTGATTGACGGGCAATATTCGGGCCTCGGCCTTTCCGTCGTACTGGAGGATGGCGCGGTCAAGATCGTCTCGCCGTTCCGTGGTAGCCCGGCAGAGGTTGCCGGGTTGAAGGCAGGCGATTTCATCACGCACCTTGATGGCAAGCTGATCTATGGCGGCAGTCTGGATGACGCTGTGGCGCAGATGCGCGGCCCTTCGGGTAGCTCGATCCGCTTGACGGTGTTCCGCCCCGGCCGGGAAGAGCCGCTGGAAGTCGACGTGACGCGCGGCGTGATCGAGCTCGAGCCGGTCACCCATGAAGTCAGCACCGGCAATATTGGCGTGATCACCGTCAACGAATTTTCCGCCAATGTCGGCGCGGATGTGTTCGCCGCTTACAAGGCGATCCAGAAAGCGGCCGCTGGCGGGCGCGTGAACGGGCTGGTGCTCGATCTGCGCAACAATCCAGGCGGCAGCCTGGACGAATCGGTGGCGCTGTCCGATCTGTTCCTGTCCGATGGCCGGATCGTCAGCCAGCGTGGCCGGGCGCGGGGCGAAACGGTGCTCTATGATGCTGAAACGGTGTTCCGGGGCGATATGGCCGAAGGCGTGCCGATGATTGTGCTGATCAATGCCGGGTCGGCCTCGGCCTCTGAAATCGTCGCGGGAGCGTTGCAGGATCACCGCCGCGCCCTGATCATGGGCGAGCGCAGCTTCGGCAAGGGCTCGGTCCAGTCGCTCCTGCCGCTCGGCAATGATGCGGCGCTCAAGCTCACCACCGCGCGCTATTTCACTCCGGCATGCAAATCGGTGCAGGAAGGCGGGATCAAGCCCGATATCGCGGTGCCGCAGATTTCCGATCCCGATTACGCGCTGCGCCAAAAGTACCAGACCCGCGAAAGCGACCTGCGTGGTCACCTGATCAACGAGCTGGCGATCAAGGACGAGGAGTTGGAGGTCGACAAGATCGTCGATCCGCGCTTCCAGCTGACTGCTGCGCAGCTGGAGGAAAAGGGCGTGAAGGACTTCCAGCTGCATTACGCGATGGAAACCCTGCGCCGCACCACCAAGAGCACGGTGGCGCTCCGCACCCCCAAGCGTTAAGGCACGGGCCATGGACAATCTGGGGCCCAAGGCCAAAGGGGCGCGGCTGCTAGCCGTGCTGGTCCCCGCAGCATTGCTCGGCGGGGCTTACATCGCACAATATGCCTTCGGCCTGCCGCCGTGCGAGATGTGCTGGTGGCAACGCTACCCCCATTTCGCCGCGCTGGCGCTGGGCCTTGCAGCCTATGTGATGAAGCCGCCGCAGGTGTGGACTGCGCTGGCGGGGCTCGCCATCCTCACCTCTGGGCTGATCGGGGGCTTTCATGCCGGGGTCGAGTATCACTGGTGGGAGGGCATCACCGGCTGCTCCACTCTGCCGTCGGGGATTGACGTCATGAACCCCGCCGCCGCCCCGTTGATCCGCTGCGATGTTGCGCAGTGGGATCTGTTCGGCATTTCGCTCGCGGGGTTCAATTTCCTCATTTCGGGCCTTGCCGGTGCGGCCATCGTGGCGCTCGCCGCGCATCGTAAGTAAGAGACACGCGAAGGAGCCGATAATGCAGCGCGAAGACCTCCACCGCATGATCCGGGTTGATCAGGCCGGCGAATTTGGTGCGACCCGGATTTACGAAGGGCAATTGGCGGTGATGGGTGATCGCGGTCCGCATTCGGCAGAAATTCGCCACATGGCCGCGCAAGAGGCCGAACACCGCGCCAAGTTTGATGCGCTGCTCGCCCGGCGCGGCGTGCGGCCGACGGCGCTTCACCCGTTCTGGTCGGCGGCAGGCTATTTGCTGGGCGCAGGCACGGCGCTGCTCGGCCCGGAAGCGGCGATGGCCTGCACGGCGGCGGTCGAAACCGAGATCGACAAGCATTACAGCGAACAGCTCGACCGGTTGGAGGCGAGCGGGGCTGATCCCGAACTCGCCGAGATGATCGAGGCCTTCCGTGAAGACGAACGCGAACACCGCGATGCGGCGCTGGCCAATGGCGCGGAACGCGCGCCGGCCTATCCGCTGCTGTCGGGCGCGATCCGTCTGGGCTGCCGGATCGCGATCAAGGTGAGTGAGCGGATCTAGGCCCCGGCCCCCGTTTTTCGCCAGCCACGCGCGGCGATAGTGCTTCACCCCCAGTTCAGCCCTTCGGCCCTAGACAAGCGGGGCAATAGAGGGGCATGGCTGGCGCAACAGCCGCGCCCGGTAAAGGATCACCCGCGATGAAGCACCTGCTCGCCCCCGCCGCTCTCGTCTCAGCCGTCGTGCTTGCAGGTGCCAGTCCTGCGGCGGCGCAAAGCGCGGACGAGAAGATCAACATGGTGATCGCTTACAGCGCCGATGAATGCCCGGTGGCGAAGCCCTGCGAAGTTGTGATCTGCGAAATTCGGGTCGAGGCTTATCGTTATCGCATCCCGCCGAACCTGCGGTACTCCGATTCGCCCGCCAACGTGGCGCGCGCGCGGCAGGTTGAAGAGATCAAGTATGTCGGCGATTTCGGAGCGATGAGTTGCAGCCCGGCGGGCGCGGGCGGGTTCACCGGCTGCACCCAGAAATTCATCGAAGCTGCCTACAAGGACAAGACCGAGGAAGACGGCGTGCGCTTCGGCAAGCTGATCGAGGAAGCCCGGGCCGAACGCCTGTCGACCATCGATTCCCAAGCTGCCGCTGAGCAGGAGAGGGTCGAGTCGATCGAGCGCTAATATCTCCAGCGGCTTGAACGTGAACGTAATGCTGAACTGCCCGGCGAAGGGACCCTGCCTCCGCCGCCGAAATAGGCGCGGTGATTAGACCTGATAGTAATCCCGGTACCACGTCACGAACCGCCGCACGCCTTCGCGAAACGGGGTCTGCGGCGCGTAGCCGGTGAGCGATTGGAGCAGGCTTGCATCAGCCCAGGTCGCAGGCACATCGCCCGTCTGCATCGGCATGAAATTCTTGATCGCTTCCCGACCGCATTCCGCTTCGATGGCGGTGATGAAGTCCATCAGGCGCACCTTGTCACCATTGCCGATATTGACCACCCGGAACGGCGCGACCGGCGAAAGGTTGTCGCCGGGGGCAATGTCCTCAGGAGTCTCGGGCCGCACCGGGGCTGAGTCAATCAGCAGGCGGATGCCGCGCGCCAGATCGCTGACATAGGTGAAGTCGCGGTACATATCGCCATTGTTGTAGATGTCGATCGGCGTGCCTTCGAGGATGCCGCGCGTAAACTTGAACAGCGCCATATCGGGCCGCCCCCACGGACCATAGACGGTGAAGAACCGGAACATCGTGGTCGGCAGGGTCCAGAGGTGGGCATAGGAATGCGCCATCGCCTCGGTCGCCTTTTTGGTCGCGGCGTAGAAGGTCAGCGGCGTGTCGCATTTTTGGTCTTCGCCAAACGGCATTCCGGTGTTCGCGCCGTAAACCGATGATGTCGACGCCATCAGCAGGTGTTGGGCGCCAAGCTCGCGCGCGCACTCCATCACGTTGAAGGTGCCGATCAGATTGGCATCAAGATAGGCGCGTGGGTTTTCGAGGCTGTAACGCACCCCGGCCTGCGCCGCCAAATGCACGATCACATCGGGTTTTTCGGCCAGCGCCAGCGCGTGGAGCGTGTCAAAATCCTCCAACATGCCTTCGGTGCAGGTGAAATGCGGGTGTTGCAGCAGCATCTGGTGCCGCCGCTGCTTGATCCGCACATCATAATAATCGGTCATGCCGTCATAGCCGACGACGCGGAACCCCTCCTCCAGCAGCAATTGCGAGAGGTGAAAGCCGATGAATCCGGCTGTGCCGGTGACAAGAACGGTGCGCATGGCGCCCTATCGCCGGGCTTCACGCCAACGGCAAGCGGCAGAGCGGCACTTTTTGCTTGTCTGGCCAGCCTTCTGCGTGGATTGGAGTGTCCGGACACAGCGATGGCAAACCGGTGATCGCGCCATTGACGGCAACAGGCATGGGCAATCCGGGACCTCATCTCCCTCTTCAAGGTCGATCGGCACGGCGCAGCAGGTGGCTGAGCGTCGTTGCGCCGGGTATGGCTGCGCTGTTCGCAGGCAATCTGGCGCAGGCGCAGGTCGCTGATGAAGCTCCGGTTTACGGCCCCGTGGCCGCTGCGCCCGATGCCGCCGCCGCAGCGTCAGCCGTGCCCGCCGGAGTGCCGCCCACGCTCGCGCAGCTGGCCGATCAGGCGCTTGGCGACAATCCGCAGGTGATCGCCAGCCGCGCCGCGCTGGCGGTGGCTGAGGCCGATCTCGTTGCGGCGCGGTGGCTGCGCTACCCCAGCCTTTCGGCTGAGGCGCTGGCGGCGACGCGGGGTTCCAGCTTCGCGGATCAGGATGGGCTTGCGGTGAATGTCACGCTGGAACAACCGATCTGGGCGGGCGGCGCGATCGTCAGCCAGATCGATTCGGCCCGCGCCTTGCGCGATGCCGGAGGCGAATCGCTGCGCGAGGCGCGTTTCGCCGTGCTCAGCGGGATGATCGATGCATGGTTCGCCGTCGTGCAGTCCGAACAGCGCGCCCGCGCGCTCGAAGCGGGGCTGGCCGATCACCGCACGCTGGTCGCCTCGATTGAGCGGCGGGTGGCGCAGGAAGTCTCGCCGATGGCCGATCTGACGCTGGCCCGGTCGCGCACCACGCAGCTGGAACTCGAACTCGCGTCGGTATTGGAGGCAGGCGACAACGCTCGCCTGCGCCTGCGTGAGCTGGCGGGCGAATCTGCGGTCGAGCCGGTGTTGCCCTACGAGGCGATTTTCGCCGCGATCCCGCCCGAACCGATTGCCTACAACGAAATGGCCGCCTGTGCCCCTGCCTTTGGGCGGTTGCGCAGCGAAATTGTCTCGGCTGAGGCTGAAGTGCGCGGGCCAG
>JAKFWB010000459.1 GCA_021732945.1 Porphyrobacter sp. | reverse complement strand
TCCCGATGGCGATGCCGATGCTGGCCGGGCCGGGCGCGATTGCCGCGATCATGCTGCTGATGAACGAGGCCAAGGGCTGGCCGGAGATGCTCGAAGTGCTTGCCGCGCTGGCCGCGGTGCTGGCGATAACGGCGGCGGCGCTGGTCGCAGCCGGGCCGCTGATCCGGCTGCTGGGTGACAAGGTGGAGGCGGTGATCACCCGCCTGCTCGGCGTGCTGCTGGCCGCGCTCGCCGCGCAATATGTGATCGACGGGCTGAAGGGCAGCTTCGGGCTTTAGGGCTTGGCCTTTGCGTCAGGCGCAGGGCTACCGGTGGGGCCGGTGCGGACTGGCTTTGCGACGCTCCGGCCATCGAGCAGCAGCAGCGAGATCCGGCGGTTGCGCGGATCGGCGGGATCATCGCTCACCAGCGGTTCGGTATCGGCGACGCCTTCGATCCGGACGATGTGCCGCTGCGCCACTCCGCCCAGCACCAGCGCCTGCCGCGTTGCCTCTGCCCGGCCGCTCGAAAGCGACCAGTTGTTGGCCGCCACTCCGCTTCGCCACGGCAGCGAGTCGGTGTGGCCGCGCAGGATCAGCGGCGCGCGTTCATCCTTCAGCGTATCCGCCATCACCTCCAGCAGCCCGCGCGCGTCCTTGGTCAGGATCGTGGTGCCAAGTTCGAACATCGCAAAGTCGGCATTGTCCATCAGATCGATGCGGATGCCTTCGGGCGCGCGCATCACCCGCACCTGCCGCGCAAGATGCGAAAGCTGACGGCGCTGGACGAGCTTTTTCTCGATCGTGTCGCGCAGTTCCTTGAGCTTTTCGGAATCGAGCTCGCCTCGCCCGCCGCCCTCCACGGGTCCGCCGGTGACGCCGCGCGGGACAGTGATGCTCTTAGTGCCGGTTTGGCCCATGGCATGGGGATAATTATCCACATCGGTGAGCGATGCACCACCCAGCAACCCGTTCGCTCCGGCGCTGCCTTGACGCATCTTGACCAGTGTCGGGGTGAAATAATCGGCGATCCCCTTGCGCTGGTTCTCCTCGGTTGCGCCGAGCAGCCACAGCAGCAGGAAGAACGCCATCATCGCGGTCACGAAATCGGCATAGGCCACCTTCCACGCCCCGCCGTGGTGCCCGCCTTCGACGATCGTGATCTTCTTGACGATGATCGGCGCGAGCAGCTTTGCGGCAGCGCCCTCGCCCGATTGGGTGGGATCGGACAGGGCCACGTTACCGCCCTCGCATCGTGTCAAGCAGATCGGTCAGCTTGGGCCGGTGTGCTGGCGGCAGGCCGGACCGCGCAGCTTCCAGCACCAGCGGCTGCGGATAGCCGTGCAGCGAGGCGATGATCACCTGCTTGATCGAATGGAAAATCTGTTGATCATGGTTGTTAATCTGTTTCAGCCGCCCACCCAGCGGTCCGGCAAAGCCATAGGCCAGCAGCACGCCCAGAAACGTGCCCACCAGCGCGCTCCCAATCATGTGGCCGAGAATCTCGGGTGGCTTGTCAATCGAACCCATGGTCTTGATAATCCCGAGCACCGCCGCGACGATGCCGAGCGCCGGCAACCCATCGGCGAGCGCCTGGATCATGTGAACTGGCTCGTCCATTTCGTGCAGCTGGGTCTTGATCGCGCTATCGATCACATCCTCCACTGCATGGGTATCGAGCGTGCCCGAAGACACCACCATCAGCGTCAGCGGATCGCAGATCATTGCGCTCACCACCGGATCGCTTTGCAGGCGTGGATATTCGCTGAAGATGGTCGAGGATGCAGGCTCGGTGACATGGCTTTCCAGCGCCACCGCGCCTTCGGACCGCAGCAGCTTCATCAGCTTGGATGTCAGCGCGATCACATCGATGTGGTCATCATGGGTGTATTTCGGGCCCTTAAACACCTTGCCGAGCCCGCCACCCAGCAGCTTGATCTCGTGCATCGAATTGCCGATCAACGTCGCGCCCGCCGCCGCGCCGCCGATGATCATGAATTCCAGCGGCAGCGCCTCCAGCACCGGCCCTAGAGCACCGCCTGCGAGCATGAACCCGCCGAACACCATCACCAGCAAGACAACAATTCCGATTGCGACGAACACGGTCAGTCAGCTCCTTGGGCAGGGCATCAAGCGGCACGGCATCAGCCGAGCGCGCGGAACAGGTTGAGTTCGCTCACCCGGGCAAAGGCGGCCTGACTGGCTTCCAAGGCGGTGAGTGATTGCTGAAGGCGGGCGATGGCTTCGCTGATGTCGGTATCGCCAATCCGGCTGCGGCGTTCCGCCAGCGCCAGGCCGCGGTCGGCCTGCTGGTCCTGCACCTGTTCAACCCACGCCAATCGCGTGCCGATGATGGTCTGGGCGCGGGTCACAGTGTCGAGCGCGCTGTCGAGCCCCTCAATCGCCGCTTGCGCTGCGCCCGCCGGATCGGGCGACCCGCCATTCAGCGCCGCCGCCAGCCCGCCGAGCACCGCAAACGCGCTCGACGTGCCGCCGCCGGAAACGAATTCGAACACCTCGCTGCCTGGCAGGCCGCGTTCGATCGCGGTGCCCGGCGCCACCGGCACCGCGCCGCTGGTTGGCGTGCCGACATAGGTGACATTGCCCGCCGCATCGCGGGTGAAGGCGGTGGTGGAGGCGAGACCGGCAAACAGCGGCTCACCGGTGACCGAGGCGGCATTGGCGCGACTGAACAATTCTTCGGTCAATTGGCCGAGTTCAAATGCAATCGCCCGCCGCCCGTCTGCGCCGGTGGGGGTATTGGCAGCCTGCAAAGCCAGTTCCCGCGCGCGCTGCAACAGCGAGGTGACCGATTCCAGCGCGTCGGACGCCGCACCGAGATCCTGTCCGAGCTGCGCGGCATTATCGCCTTCGACACTGGCGAGCGCCTCGCGCCGGGCGACGTTGCGCAGCTGCGCGGCGACGGCAGGATTGTCCGATCCGCGCTCGATCCGGCTCCCGGTGGCAATCTGGGTGCGGGTGCGTTCGATCTGGCCGCGCAGATCGGCCAACTGCGAAAGCGAGCGGTTGTAGAACGAACCGGTGGAATTGCTGATAGAAGGCATGATCCGTCCGCTCCTTACCGCAGGCTCAGGATCGTATCGAACAGCTCGGCAGCGACCTGGATCACCCGGCTGTTGGCTTCGAACGCCTGTTGCAGACGCACCAGATTGGCCGCTTCGTCATCAAGATCGACCCCGGTTTCCCTGAGGAGCTCTGCTTCGGCGGTGGAGGCGACGATGCCGAGGCCATCGGTGCGGGTTTGCAGCGCGGCAACGCGGCTCGACAAGTTCAGCAGCAGCGCATCAGCCCCGGCGGCAGGACCAGTGCTCGCGCCAAGCGCGCCCAGCAGCGCGGCCAGGTTGCCGGTGTCGCGGCTGCCAGCGGGCGAACCGGCGGGCGCAGTGGCAAGGCCATCAGGTGACGCCAGCACCACAGCAATATCGCCCGCGCCCGAACCTGCGAACAGCTGCTGGCCGGGGGTGCCATCGGTGCCCGCGCCATTGCCCTGCGCGGTGTTGGCGATGCCGATGGTCGAGGCGGCAAGCGCGTCCAGATCGGTCTGCAACCCGGCAATCTGTTCCAGCGCCGCCGCGCGCCCGGCGAACGCTCCGCCCGCAGGGGTAAAGCTGGTCGCACCAATCGCAAAGCTCGCGGTTCCATCAGCGGCGAAGCTGAGGCTGACGGTTTGGGCGGTCGCGCCTGTGACCAGCGCCACCTGCGGGGTCCCGGCCAGTGCGACATCGGCCGTGCCATTGGCATTGATCGTAGGGACAATCGCAAACTGTTCTGACAGCCCGCGCAGCGCTGCGTCTCGCGCATCCAGCAGCGCCGCTCGGCCCGCCGTGCCCTCGCGCGCGCCCACCAGATCGCGGTTGATTGCCGCCAGTTCGGCGGCCAGTTAGTTCACAGTCAGCAGTTCGGCGCTGGCTTAACCCTGCACCAACGTACGGGCGCTGGCGATTGCGCCATTGGCGACCCGGAAATTGCTCGCCAAGCTCCGCGCGCTTTCCAGCGCCGAGACCCGCAGTGCCGGCTCCAGCGGATTGCCTTCGAGCCGCGTCAGCGCCGCTTCAAAATCGACCAGACCGGTGAACACGCCCGAAGTCTCGATGGCGCTTTCCGCCTCGCGCAATGCGAAAAACTCAGCCTCTGCTGCGGCGAGCGCCGATCCGGCGTCGCGCGCCTGACGCTGCACCAGCCCGCTTTCCGCGCGTTCGATCGCGCCGGGGCGCACCCCGCCAAGCGCATCGGCCTGATTGATCCCGATCGAACCGATCAGCACCAATTCGCCCTGCGTCAGCGTGCGGCGCGAATAATCGGCATTGCCCGCATTGGCGATATTCTGCGCTGTCAGCTCAAGGCTGGTGCGGGACGCCGCAAGGCCGCTGCGGGCAATCGAGAAGATCGAGGTTGGCATCAGCTACTCTCATGGCCTGAAAGGTGTTGCGTAAGCTGCGCTTCGATACTCCGGGCAAACCCCAAGGCGCCCGATTTGGCGGCAATGTCGGCGAAGTGTTCGTCGCGCATTGTTTGATATTGCTCCATCCCGCCGCCGGTGAGCGGGGTCTTTTCGGCAAAGCTTGACGCGCGCGCGCTGGCCAGCATCTTGCGCACCATGATCGCCTCAAAGCCCTCTGCCGCCTTGCGCAGCTCGGCGCGCTCGGGCGACAGGGCTGGCGTGGCCGCGCCTGCGGAGGCAACCGGCCCGATCACAGCACCACCATTTCGGCTTGCAAGGCGCCCGCCTGTTTGAGGCTTTCGAGGATCACCACCAGATCCGACGCGCCCACGCCCAGCAGGTTCAGCGCGTCGACGATCTCCGACAGCGAAGCTGCGCCGGGCAGGTAGGCCACCCGGTCAGCGCGTTCCTCAACCGTGATGGTGGACGATTCCTCCACCGCCGTTTCGCCTTGGGCAAACGGGGCAGGCTGCACCACTGCGGGATTTTCATCGATCCGGATCACCAATTTGCCGTGGCTTACCGCGGCAGGTGACAGGCGCACGGCGTCGTTGATGACTACCGTGCCGGTGCGGCTGTTGATGATCACGCGGGCCGCAACCGCCGCAGGGGTGACGGCGAGCATCTCAATCTCGGCCATGATCCCCGATCGCAGATCGGTGCCTTGCGGCAAGGCAAGCTCGATGCTCACCCCATCAGCAATGGTGGCGATGCCGGGATAGCGGGTATTGATCGCATCACGCACGCGCGCAGCGGTCAGGAAATCGGCCTTGTGCAGGTTGAAACGCAGGCTGGGGGATTGGTCGAAGCCAGTGGCCACCAATCGCTCCACCGTTGCGCCATCGGCAATCCGGCCCACGGTGGCGACATTGACACTGACCTGCGAGCCATCGCGCCCGGTCACGCCGAGCCCGCCAACCGCGATATTGCCTTGCGCCATCGCGTAGATCTGCCCATCCGCACCATAAAGCGGGGCAAGGATCAGCGCCCCGCCGCGCAGCGACGAGGCCTGACCTAGGGTCGACACGGTAATATCGATCCGCTGGCCCGGCTTGGCAAAGGCGGGCAGTTCGGCGGTGACGATCACTGCGGCCGCGTTGCGCAAAGTCGGGCTGACGCCCGGTGGCAGCGGCAGGCCGAGCCTGCCCGAAACTCCGCGCATTGCCTCAGTCACATAGGCGAGGTTGTTGTCGCCCGTGCCTTGCAGACCGACGACCACCCCGTAACCCGTCAGCTGGTTGGCGCGCAGCCCTTCGAACTGGCCAAGATCGCGGATGCGCTCGGCGGCGGCAGGCACAGGAGCCAGCGCAGCGATCAATGCAAAGGCGAAGGCAATCGCGTGGAAAATCCGTGTCATGGCGTGCCCTTTCAAAATGGCGAGATCAGGCCGAAGAACCGGCTCAGCCAGCCCGGACGGCTCGCCTGCTGCACTGCGCCCTTGCCGGAATAGATGATCCGCGCATTGGCGACCTGCGATGAGGCAAGGCGGTTGTCGCCATCAATATCGACCAGCCGGATGCGACCGGCGAATTGCACCCATTCATCGCCCTGGCTGAAGTTCATCTGCTTTTCTCCGATCACTTCGGCGGTGCCATTGGGGTAGATCGCGGCAATCGTCACCGCGACCGCGCCATTGAGGCGGCTTTGCTGCGCGGCATTCCCTCCCCCAGTGAACGACGCTTCGGCCGCAGCTTTAAGGGCTTCGGGGTTCAAAAAATCGAGCGGGCCGGAGGCGGGTGGGGTGACGCCAAAGCTGCCTTCGCGGTTGGTGCGCCCTTGAGTGCTCTTGTTGGTGGAGGTCGCTTCGACCAGAATGACCGTCACCATGTCGCCCAGCGACCGCGCGCGGGTGCCGGTGACAAGGCCGGAATAGCCCTGCCCGATCTGAAAGATTGTCCCCGCGCTGGTCGGTTGGATCGGCGGCGGGGCAGCAGCGAAGGGATCGCCAATCGTCGCCGCAGAAATGACAGACCCCGGCGGGGGTGGGGCGGTGAAGCCTGCTTGCGGCCCGCTGCCGCCCAATCCGCCGCAAGCGGCCAGCAGTAACGGCAGGGCGAGAATCGCGGATCGGTGCATCATGGAGTCTCTCACGCTATGTCTCACAGGGTCTGGTTGGCGTTTTGGAGCATCTCGTCGACCGCGCTCACCATCTTGGAATTGATCTCGTAGGCGCGCTGGGCTTCGATCATCTCGACCAGTTCCTCGACCACGTTGACGTTAGAGGATTCGAGCATCCCCTGCCGCACCTGACCGCGCCCATTATCGCCTGCCAAGCCGATCTCGGCCGGGCCGGAGGCGGCGGTTTCGACGAGGAAGTTGTCGCCGATGGCGCGCAGGCCCGCCGGATTGATGAAGCTGGCGATGGATAGCTGGCCCAGCAGCGTTGGCTCGGCATTGCCGGGGGTCAGCGCGCTTACCGTGCCATCGGGCGCGATGGTGACCGATTGCGCACCGGCGGGCACCTGCAACGGCGGCTGGAGCGCATAGCCTTGGCTGGTGATCAGCGTGCCATCATTCGACAGGCTGAAATTGCCCGCGCGGGTAAAGCCCACCTGTCCGCCTGGTGGCAGTTCCACCTGAAAATAGCCGGGGCCATCAAGCGCGAGGTCCAAGGCGTTGGAGGTTGCAGTCAGCGTGCCTTGCGTTTCGATCCGGCTGGTGCCCTGCACCTGCACCCCGGTGCCAAGGTTCAGGCCAACCGCAAAGGCCGTCTGCCCGGTTGATTGCTGCCCGGCGACGCGCTGTTCCTGATAGGCGAGCGTGGCGAAATCCGCCCGGTCGCGTTTGAACCCGGTGGTGCCGATATTGGCAAGGTTGTTGGCGATGACGCGCATCCGCGCATCCTGTGCCTCAAGCCCCGTGCGGGCGACGTGAAGGGCGGATGTGGGCATGGTTCAGGGTCTCCGGAAAGCTAAAGGTTTCAACGCATTGTCAAAAGGCCGCTTGAGGCCTCGTCGAGCTCGCCAGCGGTCGCGATGATCTGCGCGCGCTGTTCAAAGGCGCGCTGAGCTTCGATCATCTGGACAAGGGTGTCGGCGGTTTGGACATTGGATTGTTCAAGCGCGCCCGGTGTCAGCCGCGCGTTGAGATCGGGGGGCAGCACGCCGGTTCCACCGTTTCTGGTGGGGACCTTCAGATAGCTGTCGATCCCCTTGGCCAGCGGACTGCCTTCCGGGTTCACCAGCCGTAAGCGTTCGATCTGTTCGGCCGGCGTGCCCGGGGAAGCCGGATCGCGGGCAAGAACAGCGCCATCGGCAGCAATGGTGATGCTGAAACCCGGCGGCACCGTTATCGGCGTGCCGCCTTCGCCCAGCACCGCCAGACCTTCGCCATTCTCGATCACGCCGGATGCCCCCACGCGCAGATCGCCGCGCCGGGAATAGACCTCGCCCTGCCGGTCGGGTGCCTGGAATGCCAGCAAGGCCTGGCCTTCCAGCGCCACATCGAGTGGATTGCCGGTCGGCGCAACCCGCGCCGCTGTCAAATCTGCCCCGCGCACGTTGCCGCGCGCCATTGCACGGGCTTCGAGCGATCCGTCTTTGAGCGTGGCCGGGGTGACCGCAAAGATTTCCTGACGAAAGCCTGGCGTGCTCGCGTTGGCGAGGTTGTTCGCCACCGTGCGCTGCCGGTCCATCGCCGCATTCATTGCGGTCAAAGCGGTGTAGATCATCCGATCCATCGCAGCTGTGCCTTACTGTTGGCGCAGGCTGATGACGGTGGTGGAAATCTGGGTGGCGGTGTCGATCGCCCGGGCATTGGCCTGGAAGTTGCGCTGTGCGGTGAGCAGCGAGACCATTTCCTCGGCCAGATCGACATTGGAGCGTTCCAGCGCGCCGCTGATCATCTCGCCATTATTGCCAATGCCGGGATTACCGAACACCGGCGCACCGGAATCGCCCGATGCCTGCCACTTGGTCTGGCCCACGGCCCGCAGGCCATTGGGCGCGGCAAAGGTCGCAAGCGCGATCTGGCCGACCGGGGTGGTGGTGCCATCGGAATAGGCGGCGTTAACGACACCGCGATTGTCGATGGTGACATTGGCAAGCGCCGATCCCGCGCCATTGGTCAGCGGCACGATCGTATTGCCCGGTGCGTTTGACGTTGCCACGCCGTTCGCATCGACCGGGAAGGACTGGAGCGTGTTGCCGGTGGCATCTTGCAACGAACCGCTCGCCAGCAGGCGAAAATTGCCGTTGCGGGTGAAGCTGAGATCGCCGGAGAACGGGTTGGCGAGCGCGAAGAACCCGTCACCATCAATCGCAATATCAAGGCTGCGACCGGTCTGTTCGAGCGGGCCAAGCGTGAAATCCTGCGTGATCGCAGACACGGTTGCGCCGATCCCGGCGGTGCGGCGCGGGTCGGTGGCAGAGCCGCTGGCAACCAGATCGGCAAACTGCGCCGAGCTTTTCTTGAAGCCGGCCGTTTCGGCGTTGGCGATGTTGTGGGCGATGACGCGCAGATCGGTTTCAGCATTGCGCAGGCCGCTGAGGGAGGTGAAGAATGACATGTCGGTATGGTCCTCTGTTTGTGTGGGTTCAGGGGGT
>JAKFWB010000124.1 GCA_021732945.1 Porphyrobacter sp. | reverse complement strand
GGCCGCGACGGGCAAGGAACTGATCCGGCTGCTCCGGTAAAAGCGGGCGGTGGTCACAACACTGATCCACAAGTTCCGCTCGGGCCTCGCCGCTGCCGGTCAGTTCGTTGACGATGACCAGGACATCTTCGTGCTGGTCGACGAAAGCCATCGAAGTCAGGCCGTGACCGACATCGACAGCCTGCACGCCCAGATGCGCAAGGTGCTGCCGCGCGCCGCCTATATCGGCTTTACCGGCACGCCGTTGCTCAAGTCGGAAAAGAGCACCTTCGACCGGTTCGGCGGGCTGATCCACGATTACAAGATCGATCGCGCAGTAGAGGACAAGGCCGTGGTCAGGCTGCTTTACGAAGGCCGCCATGTCGACATGACAGTTCAGCAGGCGCCGCTCGACAAATGGTTCGACCGGGTGACGCGCGAGCTTTCTGCCGACCAGTGCGCCGATCTCAAGAAGCGTATGGCCCGGGCGCAGGTCGTGCAAGGGGTGAAGCCCTGGCTTCAGGAGGTGGCCTGGGACGTCGGCCATGATTTCGAACGCAATCTGAGGGGAAAGCCCTACAAGGCGCAGCTAGTTGCTCCGTTCAAACGTGAGGCTGTCTTGCTGCATCGTTTGCTTGAGGCAAACGGGCAGGTAACCAGCGCGGTCATCATCTCCGAAGAGGACGACCGGCAGGGCCACGAGGCTGTCGGTGCCGAGAATGAGGACGATGTCGTCAAGGCCTACCTCAAGCAGGTGACGGCGTTGCAGCCGCTCAAGGCCTTTGAAAAGGATACTATCCGGGCGTTCATCGCCGGCACGGGCGTTGATGTGCTGATCGTGGTCGACAAGCTGCTCACCGGCTTCGACGCGCCGCGCAACCAGACGCTCTATCTCGCCAAGGAACTGCGCGAGCACAAGCTGCTGCAGGCGATTGCGCGGGTGAACCGGCTGTTCTCGTCAAGCGAGGAGGACGAGCTGGGCCGCCCTCTGCACGAGAAGGAACATGGCCGTATCGTCGATTATGTCGGAAGCCTTGGAAACCTCGATCAGGCGCTGACCAGCTATCGCGAGTTCGCGGGCTATGACGAAAGTGACGTCGCGCAGGCCATGCTTTCGCTTCACGACGAAGCAGAGCTGTTGCCAGACCGGCATGCTGCGCTGCTCGATATGTTCAAGGGGATTGGCAATGCATTCGACATGGAAGCCTACCAGCTTCACCTGCGGGACGAACTGACCCGCAGGCGCTTCTATGAAAGGCTGAGCGCGTTCGCCCGCACCCTGCAGACTGCGTTCTCATGTCAGCAATGGATCGAAGAGACCGAAGAGCGGGTTATTGCCAACTACAAGGCGGACCTGAAACGATTCGAGGAGCTGCGCCGGGCGGTCCGCTTGCGTTATGGCGACGCTGACGAGGATTACGACTATCGCCGCTATCAGGCGGCCATTCGAGCATTGCTTGATAAGCATATCGATGCCAGCGAACTGATGTCCGTGGTTCCCCCAGTCGATATCTTCGACGATCAGAGCTTCCGGCAGGTGGTCGAAGGGCAGAGCGGAAGCCCGGCCTCCGTCGCCGACACCATTCTGTCCGCGGCAACCCGCACCATCAACGAGCGAATGGAGGAAGACCCCGCGCTCTATGCCCGCTTCTCGCGCATGGTTCAGGAAATCATCGACGCTTTTCGTGAAGGGCGCCTGAGCGAAGCCGAATATCTCAATCAGGCGCAGGAAGTGCGTGCCACAGTCGTGCGCGAGTCTCAGGGGCAGGGTGGCGGTGACCTGCCCGAAGCTGTGCGCGGCACGCCCTTGACCAGCGCGCTGTACCGGCAGGCTGCCGAGTCCATGCGTGAAATCTCGGGCGCTCAAACCGAAGACATTGCATCGCTCATCGCTCTTGAGTTCGCGAACATCATTGGTCGACACGCCCGCGTGGGCTGGACGAACGATGCAGACATCGAAAAGCTGATGCGGCAGGACATGGATGATTTCCTGATCGATGAGATCAAGAACAGGAGGGGTCAGTACGGTCTCGACTTCGATCTGATCGACGAGATGCTCGATCAGGCCATTGCCCGCGCCAGGAAGCTTGCGGCCCAATGACTGAGGTGGCCGGGCGGTTGGAAATTGGCACGGAAGCGTTCGACTACACGCTCCGCAGATCTGCGCGAAAGACCTTGGGGATCTCTGTAAAGCCGGACGGCAGCGTCGTTGTCACTGCTCCTGAAGCTGCCGACGCAAGCCAGATCGAAGCTGTTCTGCGCAAGCGAGCCTCATGGATCCTCGACAAGGTCGATGAGTCTGTCTTGCGCACGCCGCCCTTGCCCCCTCGCCGATACATCCCGGGTGAAACCCACTATTTTCTCGGTCGCCAATACCGATTGCGGGTTGATCCAGAGGCGCGAGGCACCCGCCGCGAGGACGATCGGATTATTGTGGGCGGCGTAGCTTCAGACGAACCGAGCAGGATCCGAAATCGGTTGGTGCGGTGGTATGAGGTTCAGGGCTATCGCATATTTTCTGAACGATTATCGGGTTGCATTCAGCCATTTGGCTCGAGCTTCAAGCGCCCCAAGCTGAAAATCGTCGAAATGGAGCGTCGTTGGGGAAGCTATGTTCCAGCGTCGCATAGCCTAGTGCTCAATCATGTCCTGGTGCAGGTGCCGGTTCCACTGATCGACTATGTGATTACCCACGAGCTATGTCATCTCCCACACCCAAATCACGGCCCGGAGTTCACCCACCTTCTAGGAAAGCTGATGCCCGATCATGCGCGACGTAAGGCCAAGCTGGAACAGGTATTCACGTAGCTCGCGCCAGACGTCGACGCGAGTAAATCGCGATCATCCAGCCACCATTCGCAATCCTCGCCGCAGCCGGGGCATTGTTGCGTTCGATTGGCAATCTTCGAGACCCGCAACCGCTTGGGCCAACACACCGCGTAGTCCGCTGGGTCGATCCACCTTCTCACATGTCCACATGTGCAGTTGTGAACAATGACGACGCCCTCCCGTGCTGCCTCGCTGGCGAGCATCGATGACCGACGGAAATCCAGCCAGGCAGTCAGTTCGTCGACGCCCATGATCCGGCCTATATCAGGGCTGGTGTTCGCCAGCTCGTACCCGTCGCGCATCAGCCGCTGGCCCCAACGCAATTCCGCCATCAGGCTTTGGCTTCGCGTCCGTGCTATCTCGAGAATGGCGAGCCGGGGCAATCGACCGATGGCAAACAACCCAGCAATGTGCCGATGGACCATTTGGGAGTCAGGGTTGAGCTTTTGCGACTTTCGGAAATGCCGGCGCAGTCGACGCTCGATTTCGCAGCTCTGCCCGACATAGAACGGGATGCCGTTGAACGGACCCTCTGCAAACTGCACGCCGGGGTCACCAGGATCGAGAAGAGCATAGACGACGTAGGGCGCGCCCTCCGCTTCGTACCGCGCCTGATGCTGCAGGGCCTTGAGGCGCTTGTCGATATCGATGGGATAGAGGGGCATGTCGATTTCCTTCGCTGAGTTCGACACCACCCTCCCTCTCCACTTTCTATGGGTCTCAGCTTCAAGGATCAGTTTGAAATCCGCCCGGACTATCCTGCCCCAGAAACGGATTTGTAGCGTCCGTTGCGGCGCGCACCTGTGAAGCGGATCAAGCCCATTGCGCTGAGCGCGGCAATGTCCCGTCGCGCGGTTTTCGCACTGACCTTCCAGTGGCTACAGATGTCCGCTGCACGGCACCGATGGCCTGCTGCGACTCGGCTAAGAAACCAGCGCTGCCGACCGTTCAGCGCATCGGTTATTGGGTCATTTATAGGGTCAGCTTTAGGGTCATTTATACGGTCATTCTGACGCCGATCCTGCCGTGGCGGCTGCGTATCGGACGTTTTTGATGATCGGCGAGCAGCTTGTAGGTCTGCTCCCTGGCGATCATGACCCGCCCCTTGCGAGCTTTCGATAAGCCCGATCACAAATGCCCTGATGACCGGTGAGCTGGTCAAAAGGCGCAGAAAGAAGACAGTATCGGGGCCGTGCTGACCTGAGAGCCAGTGCTTGACAGTCCGCTCGCTGGCATCCGTCAGCTTCATCACCTGCTTGACAGCACGGTGCGTTCCGCCGTGCTCGCGCTCCAATAGCTGAGCGATGGTTTCGGCATAGACCTGTCGTCCTGCCAGTACTCCTTCCCACTTCGGCAACTTCCTGCCCTTTTTCGGCAACATCTTCCGCTCCTCTCCGGCCTACACTGGTGAAAGTGCGGGGATGGCGGATTGTCCGTGGTTCGCGCTGCAGCGGTTGGTCGCCCTGGCCACGGCAGCATCGTCATCGAAAGGGCGGAAATTGAAGGATTGGGGCTACGACGACAGTGACAGCAGGGAACAGGCGCCGCGGCTCGTCCGCGCGGCAGAATATGTTCGCATGTCGACTGACCACCAGAAATACTCGACCGAGAACCAGGCTGATGCGATCCGGCACTATGCCGCCGCACGCGGGATCGAGATCGTGCGAACCTATGCCGATGCCGGGAAAAGCGGCCTGAAGATCGAAGGCCGCGACGCTCTCAAGCAACTGATCGACGACGTCCAGAACGGTGCCGCCGACTATACGATGGTTCTGGTGTACGACATCAGCCGCTGGGGCCGGTTCCAGGACGCCGACGAAAGCGCTTATTACGAGTACATCTGCAAGCGCGCCGGGATCGCCGTGCAGTATTGCGCGGAGCAGTTCGAGAATGACGGGAGCCCGGTCTCGACCATCGTGAAGGGCGTCAAGCGTGCGATGGCCGGGGAGTACAGCCGGGAGCTGTCGACGAAGGTCTTCGCGGGGCAAGGACGGCTGATCGAGAAAGGATACCGCCAAGGCGGACCTGCCGGGTTCGGGCTTCGCCGGACCCTGATCGACGAAACGGGCACGACCAAGGGCGTGCTCACTCGGGGCGAGCACAAGAGCATCCAGACCGACCGGGTGATTTTGACGCCCGGCCCGGAGGAGGAAATCGCCATTGTTCGCAGCGTATACGCCGCTTTCGTCCACGACGGGCTGACCGAGCGCGAAATCGCGGATGACCTCAACAGCCGAGGGATCGTCACGGATCTGGGGCGAGCGTGGACGCGGGGCACGGTCCATCAGGTGCTCATCAACGGCAAGTACGTCGGCGACAATGTCTGGAACCGGCAGTCGTTCAAGCTGAAGAAGAAGCGGGTCCGCAACGACCCCGAAATGTGGATCCGTAGCCCCGGCGCCTTCGAGGCGATCGTCGAACGCGACCTGTTCGATGCTGCGCAGGCTCTCGTCGGCGCACGGTCCTTCAGGCTGTCCGATGCCGAAATGATCGACGCGCTGCGCACGGTCTACGAAAGCAAGGGCCTGCTATCGGGGATCATCATCGACGAGTGTGAGGGCCTGCCCTCCAGCAGCGCCTATTCGTCGCGGTTTGGCAGCTTGCTGCGGGCCTACAGCTTGGTCGGCTATTCGCCGGATCGCGACTATCGCTACCTCGCGGTCAATCGTGCACTACGCCGGCTACACCCGGACATTCTTCGCGAGGTCCTCGAAGGCCTGAAAGCACAGGGCAGTGAAGCATGGCAGGATCTGGAGACTGACCGGGTCATCGTGAACGATGAGTTCAGCCTGTCCGTCGTCATCGTTCGTTGCACGCCCACGCCGACGGGTCTGCTGCGCTGGAAGATCCGCTTCGACACCTCCAAGATGCCGGACATCACCCTCGTGGTCCGTATGGACGCCGGCAACCGGCAGCCCTTCGACTACTATCTCTTCCCTAGGTTAGATGTTGCGGCCGAACGGGTGCGGCTCGCCGAGGACAACGACCTGCTGCTCGATGTCTACCGGTTCGACGCCCTCGATTTCTTCTACGAGATCGCAGCGCCTGTCAGAGTTGCGGAGGCTGCCTGATGACCGTCACCCGCCCCCAGACCATCGAGCTGATCCCGATTTCGCGGATTACCGTGCTCAACCCCAGGGCGCGCAACAAGCGTCAGCACCGTGAGATCGTGAACAATATCGAGACCATCGGCCTCAAGCGTCCGATCACGGTCAGCAAGCATGATGGTCCGGGCGGCACTCGCTACGATCTGGTCTGCGGCGAAGGGCGGCTTGAGGCTTTCCAGATGCTCGGCCAGACCGAGATACCGGCGGTCGTGATTGAAGCCAGCGAGAGCGAATGCCTCGTCATGAGCCTGGTGGAGAACATTGCCCGCCGCGTGCAGCGCCCGATCGACGTCATGAACGAGATCGGTGCCCTGCGGAAACGCGGCTACACCGAAGCTGAGATCTCCCGCAAAATCGGCATCACCAGTGGGTGGGTCAGCATGATCGTGACCCTGCTCGAGCGCGGTGAGGAGAGGTTGCTGTCGGCTGTCGAGACAGGGCTGATCCCCATCAGCCTTGCCATGGAAATCTCGCGCGCCGAAAGCGAAGAGGCGCAAAACCTGCTTCTCGATGCCTATGAGACAGGCAAACTGCGCGGCAAGAAGCTGGCATCGGTTCGCAGACTTCTCGATCTCCGCATGCGCGGACGCAGCAAGTCTATGACGTCAGGAAAGTTTGGCAGGAAAGGCACTAATCGCAAGCTTACGGCCGGCGACCTGATGCAGGTCTATCAGCGCGAGGCAGAAAAGCAGCGTCTGCTTGTGAAGAAATCTGATTTCACGCAAACCCGCCTTCTCTTCATTGTCGAGGCGATCAAGGATTTGCTCACCGACGACGGGTTTCTAACCCTGCTGAGGGCGGAAGGGCTTGAAACGATGCCCCGGGCGCTGGCCATGCGGATCGCGGGGGAAACTGATGACTGAATGGCCATCAGCAGAACGCCCGCCCGCAGATCCCGGCGTCGACAATCGTGTCCGGCTAGGTTTCGAGCGGCAGTCTGTAGCAGTGCGCATCGACCAGATCGTGCCCCTGAAGACATTGCGAGAGGGCGTGCGGGAGAGCCGCAAATATGCCCAGATCGTGAGTTCGATCAAAGCCATCGGGTTGGTGGAAGCCCCTGCCGTCGCCCCAAACCCGAAGAACGCCGAGCAGTACTTTCTGCTTGATGGTCATCTGCGCATCGAGGTGCTGAAGCAGCTTGGCGTAGATACGGTAGAGTGCCTCGTCGCCAATGATGACGAGACCTACACCTACAACAAGCGCGTCAATCGCCTGCCCCCGGTGCAGGAGCACCGCATGATCGTCAGAGCCGTCGAGCGCGGCGTCACTGAGGCTGTGATCGCCGACGCGCTCGGCCTGGAGGTGGGATCGATCCGCGCGCGTTTCCGCCTGCTCGACGGTATCTGCGACGAGACAGCGGATATGCTCAAGGACACAAATTGTTCGATGAGGGTGTTCGACATGCTGCGCCGCATGTCGCCCATGCGCCAGATCGAGGCTGCGGACCTGATGATCGGGCAGAACAATTATTCGCTGATCTTTGCGCGCGCGCTCCTCCCAGCAACGCCGGAAGATCAGCTGACAGCGCCAGCGAAAAAGGCGCGCAAGAACGATCTGGTCGGCCCCACCAGCCAGCAGATTTCCCGGATGGAGCGTGAGCTTGCCACGCTCCAGACGCAGGTGAAATCGGTCGAGGACAGCTACGGTATCGACAATCTCCACCTGACCTTCGCGCGCGGCTACGTTGCGAAGCTGCTGAGCAACGTCAGGATCGTTCGCTGGCTGTCGAACCATCGGCAGGAATATCTTTCCGAGTTTCAGCGGATCGCGGAAATCGAGACTATCGGATCGATTGCTACGCCCGCACCGCAGGACTGAGATAGCAGGGGCCTATCTGCGTGAGATGGATGCAGCCCATCTGGACTCTCACCCGATTTGGGCGAGGGTTAGTTCGCCAGTGTCGGTCCAAAAGATCGATGTTCCCTTTACCGGCTTCTCGCCTGCTGCTTCGACGCCTCAGCGTAGGCAGCGAGCTGTGGCCAATAGGTCGCCATGCGCTCGGCATGGTCATCCACGGCGCCGCTCTTGTGATCGACGATGAGGTAGCCATCGGGCCCCTCGGCAATAAGGTCGATTATGGCGTTCAGAGTGCCGCCATCGCTTAGTGCAATTTCGAGGTGCTGTTCGATGTGCAAATCGGGGTAGCCCAACTCCGCGAGCGCCTTCGCCAGCCCCTGCGCCTGCTGTCCCAGTCCTTCCACATCCGCAGGGGAGAGGCGACAATGCGCGGCTACGCGATGAGCTAGATCCGGACGCTGCAACAAGATCCGCAAAGCCTCGTGGATCGCAGTACCTTTGTCGGTAGCGAGCGACAATTCCTCACCTTCGACCCGACAACCCGGAGCGATTTGTGAAGTCGTTACGGTCATCGGCATGCCACGCACCGTTTCCAGTGCTTTTGAAGGCGAGACAATCGCAATGGCAGGTTCAATCCCTTGCTCGATCACGGCAAAACGCGGTTCCCGCTTGTCACCTGCTGCATTGACAGCTTCCTCGTTGAAGCACGGCGGCACGCCAGCTTGAAGAGAATGGACCTTTGCAAAGAAGCTCTGCCCCCCCCAGATAGACAGTGTTCGCCCCAAGGCTCAAGCCACCGCGCTCATCCATCAATCTGCGTGCGGTGATCGGGAAAGGTGGTTCGTCTGCACCATCATCTTGCGGCCATTCAAGGATCAGCCGGTTACGCGCGCGTGTCAGCGCCACATAAAGCAGCCGACGCGTCGTCTCATCCGCCTCTGGACGCAGGCGTGCCAAAAACCGCTCGGTCGTCTCAGGCGCCGCAAAAGCTGGCGCATATGCAAGCGTGGCCGCCTCTATGACACGGTCGAGATCGTCAAAACCTGGAAAGCAGGTGGAGAAGGAACCGCCACGCGGATCATGCTTCTGATCTAGGCAGGCTACCACGACGACCGGCCATTCGCGCCCCTTGGAACCATGCCAGGTTACGATTTCTATGCCATCAGCCTCGGCGCCTGAGGGATTGGGGCGTTTGTCCTCGCCCTTCAGGCCCATTCGGTTCTCTAGCCAGCCCAGAAAGACATGGGCGCTTTGGCCGTAAAATCAAGACGCTTCACGCATATCCCGG
>JAKFWB010000128.1 GCA_021732945.1 Porphyrobacter sp. | reverse complement strand
GGCATTTTTGCCACCGGGCTGATTATCTCGGCCTCCGGGCTCCAGCCCGATGCCTTGCCCGGAACGGTGCCGCAGGAGGTGATCACCGCGATCATTGTCTATTTCGGCGCGGCGATCACCGTGCTTGGCGTAATTGCGGCCTTTTGGCTGGGGCGGTTCCCGATCAGCCGCGACGAGCATGGGGAGCGGCTCATCCGGCTCACAGAACGCCGCGCAGGCGCGCAGCCCGATGCGCCCGGTGACGCCGCCCGCGCCGATCCCGAAGTGCAGTCAATCGGGATCTAGGACTGCACAAATGAGAGCTTGGCGGGCGCACGAGGCTCTGCCACGGTCGCTCGCAGAATCGACGAACATTTAAGGACGAGAGAGGAACACCCCATGGATTTCGAACCCACCGAGCGTCAGCTCTATTGGTCGGGCCGTGTGCGCGATTTCATCGAAGCGCATGTGCGCCCCAACATGGCGGTGTATAACCAACAGGAGCATGAAGGCGAGCGCTGGAAGGTGCTTCCCATTGTCGAGGAAACCAAGGCCAAGGCCAAAGCGGCGGGCATCTGGAACCTGTTCATGCCGCCGCGCAACGACAGCCACCACCACGTCGACGATACCTTCGAATTCGAAGGCCCCGGCCTCACCAACCTCGAATACGCCATGTGCGCCGAGGAGATGGGCCGCATTGGTTGGGCGAGCGAAGTGTTCAACTGCTCCGCGCCCGATACCGGCAATATGGAAGTGTTCGTCCGTTATGGCACCCGCGAACACAAGGAGGCGTGGCTGCGTCCGCTGATGAACGGCGAAATCCGCTCGGCCTTCCTGATGACCGAGCCGAACACCGCCTCTTCCGATGCCACCAATATCGAGACCCGGATTGAACGGGACGGCGATCATTACGTCATCAACGGCCGCAAGTGGTGGTCTTCGGGCCTTGGCGATCCGCGTTGCAAGATCGCGATCGTGATGGGCAAGACCAATCCCGACGCGCAGCGCCACGCGCAGCAATCGCAGATCCTGATGCCGATCCACACCCCCGGCGTGAACATCCTGCGCCACCTGCCGGTGTTCGGCTATGACGACGCACCGCACGGCCACATGGAAGTCGAGATGGTCAACGTCCGCGTCCCGGCGGAGAACATCCTGCTTGGCGAAGGGCGCGGGTTCGAAATCGCGCAAGGCCGCCTCGGGCCGGGCCGCATCCACCACTGCATGCGCACCATCGGTGCCGCCGAAGAGGCTCTGGAAAAGATGTGCCGTCGCCTTCAGGAACGCGAAGCTTTCGGCAAGCCGGTCTACAAGCACTCGGTGTGGGAAGAGCGCGTGGCGCGCGCCCGCATCGATATCGACATGACCCGTCTGCTCTGCCTCAAGGCAGCTGACATGATGGACAAGGTCGGCAACAAGGCGGCCAAGCAGGAAATCGCGATGATCAAGGTGCAGGCCCCCAACATGGCGCTGCGGATCATCGACGATGCGATCCAAGCCCATGGCGGCGGCGGCGTGTCGGACGATTTCGGTCTCGCTCGCTCTTACGCCAATCAGCGCACCCTGCGGCTGGCCGATGGGCCGGATGAAGTCCATGCCCGCTCGATTGCTCATATCGAGTTTTCCAAGCACGCCCCGCGTCCCGGACCGACCGCCAACGCGCTGCGCGGCGATCATGGGCGCGCAGCCAATGATGGGCCGGGCTTCAGCTCGGGCGACATGGGTGTTGCCCGTTGAGTTGGGCGCGTTGAATCTGGTCTCCCCCTCCTCTTCAGAGGAGGGGGTCGGGGGGTGGTGGCGAGCGCAGCGAACGCCGCCGCACCACCCCACTGCGACTAGGCGGCAAAGCCGCCAAGTCTCGTTACCCCTCCTCTGAAGATGAGGGGGAAACAGGGAGAACACCTTTTGCCTAAAGCCGCGATACTTGAAACACCCGGCCAAGGCCTTCGCATTGCCGAGGTGACCTATGCCGAACCCGGCCCGCATGAGGTGCTGATCGACACCAAGGCCTGCGGCCTGTGCCATTCGGATCTGCACTTCATTGATGGGCATTACCCCCACGCGCTCCCGGCGATCCCGGGGCATGAGGCGGCAGGCGTGGTGCGCGCGGTGGGTTCGGAAGTTCGTACGGTGAAGCCGGGCGACCATGTCGTCTCCTGCCTCTCGGCCTTCTGCGGCCACTGCGAATTCTGCGTGACCGGACGGATGGCGCTGTGCATGGGAGCCGATACGCGCCGCGCCAAGGGCGAGGCTGCGCGCATTGCGTTCACCGATGGCTCGCCCGTCAACCAGATGCTCAACCTGTCGGCCCTGTCCGAACAGATGCTGATCCACGAACACGCCTGCGTCGCGATCGACAAGGCCATGCCGTTCGATCGCGCCGCCTTGCTCGGCTGCGCGGTGACAACCGGGGCGGGGACGATTTTCAACGCTTGTAAGGTGACGCCGGGCGAAACCCTGCTTGTGGTTGGTTGCGGCGGGGTAGGCCTTGCGGTCATCAATGCGGCCAAGATTGCGGGCGCAAGCAAGATCATCGCCGCTGATCCGCTGCCTGAGAAGCGCGCTCTCGCTGAAGTGCTGGGCGCGACCCACACGGTCGATGCGCTGGCTGATGACGCTGCCAAACAGATCATCGCGATCAGCGGCGGCGGGGTCGATTGGGGGATCGAGGCAGTGGGCCGTCAGGCCTCGGCCGATCTTGCGGTTGCCAGCCTCAAGCGCGGCGGCACGGCGGTGATCCTCGGGATGATGCCGCTCGATTGCAAGGTCGGGCTTGGCGCGTTCGATCTCCTCAGCGGCAAGAAGCTGATGGGCGCGATCATGGGGATGAACCATTTTCCCGTCGATCTGCCGCGCCTCGTCGATTTCTACCTGCGCGGGTTGCTCGATCTCGACACCATCATTGCCGAGCGCATTTCGCTTGAGCAGGTCAACGAAGGCTTCAACACAATGCGCGCTGGCCATTCGGCCCGCACGGTGGTGGTGTTTGACTGATTTTTGAGCCGTGATCCCCCGCGCAGGCGGGGGTCTCTTTCGGTCAAGGCGCCGCGCCTGCGGCCTGAGGTCCTCGCCTTCGCGGGGACTCACAAGGGGTTGAGATGGATATTGATTACGACACCGAGATGGTCGGCACGGTCGAAGTGACCGAGAAAGACGCGCTCGACCTCGCCGCGCTGACCGCGTGGTTCGAAGCCAATGTCGAAGGCTTTGCCGGCCCGATCAGCTACACCAAGTTCAAGGGCGGCCAGTCGAATCCGACCTACCGGATCGACTCGCCCGGCGCATCTTACGTGCTGCGCCGCCAGCCCTTTGGCAACCTGCTCCCCAGCGCGCACGCGGTTGACCGCGAATATACGGCGATGACGGGCCTTTACCCGACCGGTTTCCCCGTGCCGCGCACCTATGGGCTGTGCGAAGACCCCGCGGTGATCGGATCGAAGTTCTTCGTGATGAGCATGGCCGATGGCCGCTCGCTGTGGAACGGCGCGCTGCCCGGCATCGCGCCCGAGGAACGCCGCGACCTCTATCACGCGCTGATCGATACCATGGCCGATCTGCACCTGAACCAGCCCGACCGCATTGGCCTTGGCGATTACGGCAAGCCGACCGATTACTGCGCGCGCCAGATCGGGCGCTGGACCAAGCAATACAAGCTGTCCGAAACCGAGTTGATGCCGGAAATGGAGCGGCTGATCGAATGGCTGCCGCAGACCATCCCGCCGCAGCATGGATCATCGGTGGTGCATGGCGATTACCGGCTCGACAACGTGATCTTCCACAAGACCGAGCCGCGCATCATCGCGGTGCTCGACTGGGAGCTGTCCACACTGGGCGATCCGATCGCGGATTTCAGCTACCTGATGCTCAACTGGCACAACCCCGCCGACGGGCGCGCAGGCCTGCTGGGGCTGGATATCGCGGCGCTCGGCATCCCCTCGCAGGAGGAAGCGGTCGAACGCTACATGGCGCGTACCGGCTTCCCGGTGCCGCCGATGGACTGGTATTTCGCCTATAACCTGTTCCGGCTCGCGGGCATCATGCAGGGCATCAAGAAGCGGGTGATCGATGGCACGGCGTCATCGGCCCACGCGCAGGCAATGAGCGACCGGGTGTGGCCTTTGGCTGAGCGGGCTTATGAGTTTGCGATTGCCGCCGGTATGCCCGCGTAACGCTTGCTGACATTTCCGGCTGCGGCTAAGCCCGCGCCGGAATTTACCCACCTCCGTTCGCCCTGAGCTTGTCGAAGGGCCGTCCTTCTTACTCGCCGCCTTGCCCAGCTCCCGCAGAAAAGCAGTCCTTCGACAAGCTCAGGACGAACGGGGTTTGGGTGTGTTTGGAGACCTCGCATGACCGACGACCTGATTGCCGCCATCGAAGCCGCGTGGGAGCATCGCGCCGACATCACCCCCGGCCATGACGTGCGCCATCAGGTGGCAGACGCGCTTGCCCTGCTCGACAGCGGTGAAGCCCGCGTGGCCGAGCCCGACGGCAACGGAGGTTGGAAGGTCAACCAATGGCTCAAGAAAGCGGTGCTGCTGAGCTTCCGCCTCAATGATAATCGCGTGATGGATGGCGGCGCAGCGGGCGAAGCGGCGTTCGACAAGGTCCCGCTCAAGTTCGCCGGTTGGGGCGAAAACCGTTTCCGCGATGCCGGTTTCCGCGTGGTGCCGGGCGCGGTGGTGCGGCGCGGGGCGCATGTTGCGAAGGGGGCAGTTCTTATGCCAAGCTTCGTCAATATCGGCGCCTACGTCGGCGAAAATACCATGATCGACACCTGGGCCACGGTCGGATCGTGCGCCCAGATTGGTGCGAACGTCCACATCTCGGGCGGCGCAGGGATCGGCGGTGTGCTCGAACCGCTGCAAGCGGAACCCGTCATCATTGGCGACAATGCTTTCATCGGCGCACGCGCGGAAGTCGCCGAAGGCGTGCGCGTCGGCGAAGGCGCGGTGCTGTCGATGGGCGTCTATCTCGGCGCATCGACCAAGATCGTCGACCGCGCCACGGGCGAAGTCCACATGGGCGCGGTCCCGCCCTATGCGGTGGTTGTGCCCGGTTCGCTGCCCGGCAAGCCGCTGCCCGATGGCACCATGGGCCCGAGCCTCTACTGCGCCGTGATCGTCAAGACCGTCGATGCGCAAACCCGCTCCAAGACCGGGATCAACGAGCTGCTCAGGGACTGACCGGGAACCATAACGCCCGCCCGCAGTTGGTTGACGTTACGGAAGATCTTTCCGCAACGTAAAAACACAACACGGGAGAGCAACATGGCCGATCAAAATGAGGCAATTCGCATCAACGACGAAGATGCGCGCGGCGCGGTCAGCAACACCGGCCTGCGTTACGTGCTCGGCTTCAGTCTTGCGCTCGCCGTGATTGCGATGAGCGCGGTGTGGATCGTTCCGGCGCTGCTGCGCTGATCACTCCGCCTTTGTCGGCGGATTGATCATCGTCTCAATCGGCGGCTGATCGGCCACGCTGGCGGCGTAAGCTTCAGCCGCGCGCATCACCCGCAGCGCGTTGCGGCTGGCGATGAGTTCGAGCTCGACCTGCGAATAGCCGCGCCGCGCCAGTTCGGTGAACAGCGCGGGATAGCCGCTCACGTCCTCCATCCCCACCGGCCCAATCGGCATCCCATCATAATCGCCGCCGATGCCGATATGCTCGATCCCGGCGATCTTGCGGATATGATCGATGTGATCGGCGACATCGGTGAGCGTGCTCTTGGGTTCGGGATTGGCTTTCAGCCAGGCATCGAACGCGCTCGTCGCCGCATCAGGGTTGCCGAGATGCACCACCTTGAGCCGCGCCATCTCACCCGCGCGGCGCGCATCCCATTGGCGCAGAACCTCGTTGATGAAGCGCGGCAGGGCGACCACCATCACCACCCCGCCATTCTCGGGCAAGCGCGTCAGCACCGAATCCGGCACGTTACGCGGATGCGGCGTCACCCCGCGTGCGCCCGAATGGCTGAAGATCACCGGCGCGCGCGCGACATCGAGCGCATCGTGCATCACCTTCTCACTCACATGGCTGAGGTCAACCAGCATGCCGAGCCGGTTCATCTCGCGCACCACGTCCTTGCCGAAATCGGTGAGACCATTGTGCTTGGGCGTGTCGGTGGCCGCGTCAGCCCAGGGCGTGTTGCTGTTGTGGGTAAGCGTCATGTAGCGCGCGCCCATCGCGTAGAACTGCCGCAGCACGCCGAGGTTTGAACCGATCGAATAACCGCCCTCCATGCCCAGCAATGAGGCGACGCGGCCCTCGCGCATTGCGCTTTCGACCTGATCGGCAGTCTCGGCATAGCGCATGGCGTTCGGGTAGCGCGCGATCAGGCGTTTGGTGACGTCGATCTGCTCGATGGTCTGCTGCACCGCGGCGGCTTCGTCATTGTTGTGCGGCACATAGACCGACCAGAACTGCGCGCCGACCTTGCCGGTCTTCAGCCGGGCAAGATCAGTGTGCATCGCGCCCTGCCCCGTGGCGGGATCGGCGGTGTTCAGGGTGTCAGTGAAGTCGAAATTGTTGATCTGGTTGTTCAGGCGCGACCGCAGCTGGCCCGGCGTGTCATTATGCCCGTCAAACACCGGAGCGGCCTCCAGCGCGGCGCGCGCGGTGGCGGCGGCTTCCTCTTCAGAAATGGACTGCGCGCTGGCGGGCGCGGCCAGCATCAGCGCGGTGGCGAGGGCGAGAAGAACGCGCGGGGCGATGGCTTGCATGCTTGGAGAAACTCCCGGTAAGGCGGCCTGAGCATCACAGGACACGAGGCCAGCATGAACGATAGCGCGCAAAACCTCATCGAACAATTGGGCCTCACCGCGCATCCCGAAGGTGGGGAACCCCAGTGATCCGCATCGCCCTGCGCTGGCTGCTGGCGGCGGTCTATCTGCTCGCCGGGGTGATCCACCTCGTCAATCCCGCGCCGTTTCTCACCATCACCCCCAGCTGGGTGCCCGCGCCTGAAGCGGTGGTGCTGTTGACCGGGGTGGCCGAGATCCTCGGCACCATCGGCTTGGTGCAACCCTGGGCGCTGCCGCTCAGGCGCGCAGCGGGATGGGGGCTGGCGCTCTACGCTCTGTGCGTGTGGCCTGCCAACATCAACCACTTCGCGCTCGACATGGCGCGCGCCGATGGCGGGCTGGGGCTTGGCTACCACGTTCCGCGCATGTTCGCGCAGCCAGTGATCATCTGGCTGGCGTGGTGGGTCAGCCGCGACTGAGCCGCAGCTACAGCCACCCAAACGCAAAACGGCGCGTGACCCGTCATGGGCCGCGCGCCGCTTGCCTTGCGTCCCGCCGTCAAGCGGGGCGGCAACCTCAGCTCAGATGCTTCGAGACCGCTGCGGTCATCTTGAACATCGAGATCTGGTCCTTGCCAATCACCGCGCCAAGCTTGGCATCGGGATTGATCTGACGCTTGTCCTTGGTGTCCTGCAGGCTGTGGGCCTTGATATATTCCCACACCTTCGAGGTCACCTGAGCGCGGGTCATCGGGCCCTTGCCGATCACCGCTTCGAGGTCTCCGGAAAGCGTCACTGGTTTTTGCAGTGCGTTGGTCGTGCCAGCCATAATCTACTCCCTTGTCATTGTGGCAGGTTAATCAATTTCATCGTCTTCCCAGCCCGCATCATCGCCGGTTCCGCCTGTGAAAGTGGCGTGAAGCACTGCGCAGGCCGTAATCGTCCCTTGCAGCGATGCGAGCAGTTCCGCCCTTCCTGCGCCCGGCATCAGCACGAGCGGCAAGTCGGTGGCGAACAGTTGAAACAGGTAATGGCGCGTCTCGCCTTCAGGCGGATCGGGCAACAACCATTCGGAATTGCCAAAGGCATTCTTCCCGGTGCGCGGCGGCACCTCGCCTTCCAGCAGCTTGCCGCGCTGACCAGCAAGGCCCCAGACAAGCCAATGGCAGGCGGGTTCCCCCGCCTTGGTCGAGGCATCTTCCACCACCAGCACCAGTTCCTGCGAACCCGGTGGCGGCGCGCTCCACTCCAGCGGCGGGGCGACAGCGTCTTCCTCAACGGCGGTGAAGCTGGGATCCAGTTCATCGCCGCCGCGAAACGCGGGACTTGTCAGCGCAAATCCGCCGCGCGCCAGCGTCTGCGCTGACCCCAGCTTCGCCATCGCGATGCCGGGATGGCGCGCAGGCGCGGGCACGAAGGGTGTGAGCCAATCCGGAAAGTCAGTCATGATTCTGTCGTTTCATTACCTTCGTGCTAATCCAGCCATCGCCGATAAACGAGGCTTGGCAACCCGTTTTTTACCGGTTTCTGCGGAAAACCCTGTAAAAGCAGGTGAGATGAGCGCGGTTCTGGACGTTTTCGTGCCTGGTGATGCAACCGAGCCTTGCCCTCGCCCCTGCAAAACTGCATCTTCCGTTCCTCAATATCGTATCTGCATCACTGCCGCTTTGCCCCGATAACTGGAGAATTTGCCTGCCATGCACGCTGGTCGCACTGCGTTGAGCGCTGTTCTTGCCCTCAGCCTAGCCGCATGCGGCGGCGATGGCGGATCGACCAGCCCCGCGCCCACAGCAGGCGGCACGCCCACGCCCTCGCCCGTTTCCGGTGCGTGCAGCCTTCGAGCCCAGCAGGATTTTGCCGATAGCGTGCTGAACGAGTGGTATCTGTTCCCCGATCTGCTGGCGCAGGCCAATGCCGCCAATTTCAATTCGGTCCAGACCTTCCTCGACGCCCGCGTCGCCCCGGCGCGAGCGCAGGGCCGCGATCAGGGCTTCACCTTCGCGACGTCAATCGCGGAAGAAAATGCACTGGTAAATTCGGGGTCGAGCGCCGGTTTCGGCATTCGCCTGTCGTTTGATAATGCCGCACGCCGGGTGTTCGTGGTTGAAGCCTATGAAGGCGCCAACGGTCTTGCCGCCGGGCTTGATCGGGGTAGCGAGATCACGGCGATCGGTACGACCAGCGCCAATCTGCAATCGGTCTCCAGCCTGATGGCAAGCGGAGGTGCGCAGGCGGTGGTCAATGCCCTTGGACCGTCCGATCCAGGGGTTGCGCGGGTGCTGCGATTTGTC
>JAKFWB010000298.1 GCA_021732945.1 Porphyrobacter sp. | reverse complement strand
GGCGAGCTTGAAAAGGGCACGCCCGATTTCACACTTATCGCGGCCAAGGCTACCGATATCAACACCCGCGCAACCAAGATCGAGGGCCATTTCCCGGCCGGCACCAGCGTCGATGATGGTTACAAGACCGAGGCTCTGGCGACGATCTGGCAGAAGCCCGAAGAGTTCAAGGCCGCCGCGCGGAAGCTGGTCGATGAAAGCGCCAAGCTGGCCACGCTGGCTGGTGAGGGGGACAAGGCCGCTGTGGGCGCGCAGGCGATGGCCATGGGCGGCGCGTGCAAGGGCTGCCACGACAAATTCCGGCTCGACGACGAGAAGTAAGCGCGGGTGGAAGATCCGGTGCGCGGCGCAGCGGGGCTTGGGCCGCCAGACATTCGGGTGTGGGATCCGTTGCTCCGGATCACCCACTGGAGCTTTGCGCTGCTGATCCCGGCGATGTGGTGGACGGCGGAGAATTCCAAGTGGGCGTGGCATCGCAGGATTGGTCTGGTGCTGCTCGGCATTCTGGTGTTCCGGGTGCTATGGGGCATTCTCGGCCCGGAAACCGCGCGCTTTGCCAGCTTTGTGAAGGGTCCGCGCGCGGTAGTTGCCTATCTGCGCGGAGAGCTGTCGGGCGCGGCGCAGATGATCGGGCACTCGCCGGTGGGCGGGTTGAGCACCGTCGTGCTGCTGGGCGCGATGCTGACGCAGGTCAGCATGGGACTGTTTGCGGGCGATCCCTTCGACGGGATGACCGGGCCGCTCAATGCGTTGGTGGGCGTGTAGCTGGCCGACATGATCACCGAATGGCACGAGACATTCTTCTGGGTGGTGGTCGGGCTGATCGGCCTGCACCTCAGCGCAATAACTTTTTACGCTGTGCGCGGCCAGAATCTGCTCGGCCCGATGGTTGGCGGTGATCGGCCGCCGATTGCGGGCGTGACCGGGATCGGCCCGGTGCCTTGGGCGCGCGCTGCGCTGGCGGTGGTACTGGCGGTGGGCGTCGCGCTGTGGGTGGCTTATGGTGCGCCGCCGCTAACCTAGACGAAAAAGGGGCGGATCCCTTGTCCTGGAAGCGCCCCTTTTCAATTGCTTGACGTGAATGCCTCAGAGCTGACCGAGCATGTGATCGGCGCTCGAAACCTTGAAGTCGCCGGGGGCTTCGATGTTGAGCTGTTCGATTACTCCGTCGTTGATCACCATCGAGAAGCGCTGACCGCGCTTGCCCATGCCGAAGCCTGAACCATCCATGGTGAGGCCGATCGCTTCGACGAATTCGGCATTGCCATCGGCGAGCATGGTGATGTCATCGCTGCCCGCGGCCTTGTTCCACGCGCCCATGACGAAGGCATCGTTCACAGCAGTGCCGACGATCTCGTCAACGCCCTTGGCCTTGAGGTCGGCGGCTTTCTCGACGAAGCCCGGCAGGTGCTTGGCCGAACAGGTCGGGGTTAAGGCACCGGGCACCGAGAACAGCGCGACGCGCTTGCCAGCGAAATAGTCGGTGGACTTGACCGCCTGCGGTCCTTCGACGGTGGCCTTGACCAGGGTGACTTCGGGGAGAGTGTCGCCAACGGAAATTGTCATGAGATGTGCATCCTTTGAACCGGGGGTAGTTCCGCGCTCTCCTATAGCGATGGCTGCCGGGCGGGCAACAAATAGACATATAAAGATAAGTTTATATTTGCCTCTCAGGCGACCTGCGGCTAGGGGGCTAAGCGCATAAGCAGACCGTCCCACTCGCGGGTGCCGATCTGCGCTTAGGAGACACACAAATGGCCACCCTCGCTGCCGCCCCGACCCAGGAATATGTCATCAAGGACATCGCGCTCGCCCGTTTTGGCCGCGACGAGATCCAGATTGCCGAGACCGAAATGCCCGGCCTGATGGCGCTGCGCGAAGAGTATGGCGCGGCTCAACCGCTCAAGGGCGCGCGTATCACCGGCTCGCTACATATGACGATCCAGACCGCCGTGCTGATCGAAACATTGGTAGCATTGGGCGCCGAAGTGCGTTGGGCGACCTGCAACATCTTCTCCACGCAAGACCACGCCGCTGCCGCCATCGCAGAGCGCGGTATCCCCGTGTTCGCGATCAAGGGCGAAACGCTGGCTGAGTATTGGGATTACGTCGGCCGCATCTTCGATTGGGCTTCGGAAGACGATCTCGATCTCACCTGCAATATGATCCTCGATGATGGCGGCGATGCCACCATGTTCGCCTTGTGGGGCGCGCGCATCGAAGCGGGCGAGGAAATGGGCGAGCCGACCAACGCTGAAGAAATCGAATTCCAGCGCGCGCTGAAGGCCTTTGTCGCTGCCCGTCCGGGCTACCTCACCAAGACGGTCAAGGCGATCAAGGGTGTTTCGGAAGAAACCACCACGGGCGTGATGCGGCTCTACCAGATCGCCAAGGCGGGCAAGCTCCCGTTCCCGGCGATCAACGTGAACGATTCGGTGACCAAGTCGAAGTTCGACAACCTCTACGGCTGCAAGGAATCGCTTGTCGACGCGATCCGCCGCGCCACCGACGTGATGCTGGCCGGCAAGGTCGCCTGCGTTGCCGGTTACGGCGATGTCGGCAAGGGCTCGGCCGCCTCGCTGCGTGATGGCGGCGCGCGCGTGATGGTGACCGAGATCGATCCGATCTGTGCGTTGCAGGCGGCGATGGACGGCTTCGAGGTTGTCACCATGGAAGATGCTGTGAAGCGCGCTGACATCTTCGTTACCGCCACCGGCAACGAAGACGTGATCACTGCCGATCACATGATGAACATGAAGCCGATGGCGATTGTCTGCAACATCGGCCACTTCGACAGCGAGATCCAGATTTCGTCGCTTAGCAATTATGACTGGCGCGAAGTCAAGGAAGGCACCGACCTTGTGACCTTCCCCGATGGCAAGTCGATCATCATCCTCGCCAAGGGCCGTTTGGTGAACCTGGGCTGTGCCACCGGCCACCCGAGCTTTGTGATGAGCGCAAGCTTCACCAATCAGACGCTGGCGCAGATTGAGCTGTTCACCAAGGCCGACGAATACGACAATGACGTCTACGTGCTGCCCAAGCACCTCGACGAAAAGGTTGCGGCGTTGCACCTCGAAAAGCTGGGCGTGAAGCTGACCCAGCTGTCGGGCAAGCAGGCAAGCTATATCGGCGTGCCGCAGGCTGGCCCGTTAAAGCCGGACCATTACCGCTACTGATGCGAGAATATCGCCCGTCCCACCCTGTTTCGGCACAGGGCTGGGGGCGGGCGGGTTCATCACCGTTGCACTAGCGGCGCGCCGCGCATAGCGGTTAGGCAATGCAATTCTCTGTGCTCTCGCTGGTGCTGATTGCCCTGTTCTTCGCTGCGTGGGCGGCGGGAGCGGCGCTTGTCATTTTGCGCGCCAATCGCGGGATGAAGCGCGCCAAAGCCTTGAAGACCAGCCTGAAGCGGATGCAGACGCTGCTTGATGCGGCGCCCGCCTTGCCTTTGCTCGTCAGAGTGGATGGACGGATCGAGGCGCCGGACAAGCTTGCGCGCCTGCTGGGTCTTGATGCCATGCCGAAATATCTGACCGAGCTGGCACAGGATGGGGCAGGCGCAAAGGCTGGTGGCGGATTGTCGCGCGCGCAGGTCGATCAGCTGTGGTCCAAGGTGCAGGCCACCCAGAAAAGCGCCGCGCCATTTCGCATGGTGATCAACCTGCCCGGATCGGCGCGCAGCCTGGCGCTGAATGGTACGCTCGCCGATCCGCAGGTGTCGCCCGGCGGCGCAGCGCTGGTGTGGGTGTTCGACTTTACTGACAGCCAGAGCGAGTTGGCCCGGTTGCGCGCTTCGGCGGCGCGGGCCACCGGAGACTTTGCGGCGCTTGTCGGGCTGATTGAAGCTGCGCCCATGCCAATGTGGTTCCGGGGCAGCGACCTCACACTGCAACTCGTCAATCAGGCCTATGTCGATGCGGTTGGCGCTGGCAGCGCCGCCGAGGTTGTCGATGGGCAGATCGAGCTGCTCGAGCCGGAAGACGAACGCTCCCCAGCGGCAATTGCCGGGGCTTCGCTGCAACAACAGAACAAGTTTGAACGGATCGTGGCCGCCACGATCCACGGCGCGCGGCGCACCTTGCGCGTCAGCGATCTCCCGCTCGGGCAGGAGGGCGTCGCCGGTTATGCCATCGACATCGAAGAACAACAGCAGGTCGCACGCGAGTTCCGGGCGTTTCGGGATGCGCAGCGCGCGATGCTCGATCAGCTTTCGGTCGGCGTCGCACAGTTCGATCCGGAAGAACGCCTGACCTTCGCCAACCGGCCGTTCCGCCGCCTGTTTTCGCTCACAGACGAGGCGATCGAGGCGCGCACGCCGTTTGATCGCTTCATGTCTGAAGCACGCGAACGCGGGCGGACACCGGAAGTGCGCGACTTTCCCGAGTGGCGTCGGGAGCGGCAGGCGTGGTTCGAAATGCGCGAATCTGGCGAAGAGGCTTGGCCGCTGCCCGGTGGGACGCATCTGCGGGTCGTTGCCCAGCCAATGCCCGATGGTGGGCTGGTGCTGATCACCGAAGATCGCACTGAAAGCCTGGCACTCTCCGCCGTGCGTGACACCCTGCTGCGGACGCGCACCGCCACGCTCGACAGCCTGTTCGAAGCGTTGGCGATTTTCGCCCCCGATGGTTCGGTGCAGCTGTGGAACCGCAGTTTTGCAGGCACCTGGGGACTGACCCCCGAATTGCTCGACCGGCACCCTAGCGCTGATGAATTGCTCAGCGCCATTGGCCGCAATCTGGTGCGCCCGGAAGAAGCCGGATTGATCGGCGCGGCGGTGCGCGCGGCAACGCTCGACCGGCGCGAGAAAGGCGGCCAGGTGGAACTGGCCGATGGGCGGACCCTGCGCTTTGCCGGGATTCCGCTGCCCGATGGCAATGGGCTACTCACCGTGCTCGACATCACCGCCTCGCAAAAAGCCGAGCAAGCCTTGCGCGAACGGGCTGAGGCTCTGGAAGAGGCTGATGCGGTCAAGGCGCGGTTCCTCGCCAACATGTCCTATGAATTCCGCACCCCGCTCACCACGATTGGTGGCTATGCCGAACTGCTGAAAAGCGGCGTGGCGAGCGATCCGGCGCAGGCGGGCGAATATGTCGATGCGATCCTAAGCGCGGTAGAGCGGCTGACCGAGCAGGTCGAAAACGTGCTCGATCTGTCGCAGAGCGAAGCAGGGCTGCTGCCGATCCGCAAGGAACGCGTCGATCTGCTCGATTTCCTCACCGCGCTGGTGCGCGACCGCGAGGCGGCGATCATTGCTGCGGGGCTGAGCCTCGATCTCAAAGGCCGCCGGGGCCGGGTGATCGACGCCGATCCGCGGCAATTGGGCCGCGCTATTGGCAATCTGCTCGATAATGCCGTTGTGGGCACGCCCGATGGTGGCCGGATCGTGATTGACCTGCGCAAGCTGCCTGAAAGCGCAGATGCCGGGATCGCAATCGTGATTGCTGACAATGGCCGGGGTATGACCGCGCAAGAACTGGCGCGTGCTCAAGGCGGTTTGAAGGCGGGCAAGGATGGCTCTCCCGAACGGCGTACCGGCCTTGGCATTCCGCTCGCCCGCCAGCTGATCGAAGCCCATGATGGCACGCTGGATATCGCCAGCCAAAAGGGTGCGGGCACCACTGCCACGATCCGCCTGCCGTGATCGAAGCGCGCGCGGCTCTTCCGGATTTGACCGCAATGGCAGCCTATGGCGCGGCGCTGGCGGAGCGGCTGCGCGCAGGTGATGTGGTGGCACTCTCGGGCGGGCTGGGCGCGGGCAAGACCACGCTGGCGCGCGCCATTCTGGCAGCGCTGGGGCATCACGGCGAAGTGCCATCGCCAACCTTCACTATCATCGAAACCTATGATGAGCCCGCGCTGCGCTTGCCAGTGGTGCATGCTGATTTCTATCGCTTGAATGACCCATCGGAACTGGTCGAAATTGGTCTCGACGATTACCGCGAGGGCGCGGTGCTGATCGCCGAATGGCCCGATCACGCGGGCGGCTTTGACCGCGAGCCGGGATGCCTCTCGATCACGCTGGATTTGGTGGGGCAAAGCGGCGCAGACGGGCGGATTGCGATTGCAGTTGGCGGCGCGGATTGGGTAGGGCGAATGCCATGAGCGTGCTTCCCCAAGGTCTTGCCGAATTTATTGCCCAAGCTGGATGGGAGGGGGCGGCTATTGACCCGTTGCCGGGTGATGCCTCGTTCCGCCGCTATTTCCGGCTGACGCACGGCGACGCGAGCGCGATGTTGATGCACGCGCCGCCGCCGCATGAAGATCCGGCGCCCTTTCTGCATGTGGCCCATTGGCTGAGCAACCACGGGATGCGCGGACCCGCGATTCTTGCCGAGCAGGCCGCTGAAGGCTGGGTGCTGACCGAAGATTTCGGCAATGACCGCATGCGCGATTGGCTCGATCTGAACCTGGCTGACGAGGCCACGGCCTACCGCGCAGCGATTGACGCCTTGGTCGATCTGCACCGCCTGCCACCCGGGCCCTTCCCGCCCTACGACATGGCGGTCTATCAGCGCGAGGTGGCGCTGCTGACCGAATGGTATTGCCCTTCGCAGGGGCTCGACGTGGATGTGGAAGGCTATGCTGCGGCGTGGGAAGTGGCACTGGCCCCCATGCTTGCGCGCCAGAATCCCGGCGTAACAGTGCTGCGCGATTACCATGCCGAGAACATCATGCTGCTGGATGGGCAGCCAAGCGCGCCGCAGGGGTTGATCGATTTTCAGGACGCGCTGGTCGGCCATCCGGCCTATGATCTGGTATCGCTGTTGCAGGATGCGCGGCGCGACGTGTCTGAAGCGCTGGAGGCTGCAATGCTGGCGCATTATTGCAGCGAGGTGGCGCTAAAAAGCGACGATTTCCTCGCCGATTACGCGCGGCTGGGCGCACAAAGGAATGCCAAGATCGTGGGCATCTTCACCCGGCTTGATCGGCGCGATGGCAAGCCCAAATATCTCGACATGATCCCGCGTGTCTGGGCGGCGATGGAGCGCGATCTGGCGCATCCCGCGCTCGCCCCGGTTGCGCGCTGGTTTGATGCCAATATCCCGGCGCAGCTGCGGGCTGCCAACGGGGCTTTCGCAGCATGAGCACACCCCCGCTCGCTTCGGACACTGCGTTGATCCTTGCTGCGGGTCTGGGCAAGCGGATGCGTCCGTTGACGGCCAGCCAACCCAAGCCACTGGTGCGGGTGGCAGGCAAGGCGCTGATCGATCACGCGCTTGACCGGCTGGCCGAGGCAGGCGTCACCCGCGCGGTTGTCAATGTTCACTACCTCGCCGATGCGCTGGAGGCGCATGTGCTGGCCCGCGCCGTGCCCAAGGTCACCGTGTCGGATGAGCGGGCCGTGTTGCTTGAAACGGGCGGGGGGATGATCAAGGCGCAGCCTCAGCTTCCCGATCCGTTCTTTGCGCTCAACGCCGACAATATCTGGCTCGATGGGCCCAAGAGCGCGTTCAGCGACCTCTCGCGGCGCTGGGATCCTGAGGCGATGGACGCGCTGCTGTTGGTGGTGCCGCATGCGCGGGCTGCCAACTTCAGTGGACCGGGCGATTTCCATATGGACCCGCTCGGACGGCTCTCGCGCCGCCGCGACGGGCGGATTGCGCCCTTTATCTTCACCGGCATTCAGCTGATTTCGCACCGCTTGTTGCGGGATGCGCCCGATGGGCCGTTTTCTACAAACATTCTCTGGGACCGGGCGATAGCGGAAGGGCGAATGTTCGGAATGTCCTTCACCGGCCTGTGGTTCGAAGTGGGCACACCGCAAGCAATCCGCCCGACCGAGGAGGCGCTACAGGGTGGCTGAGCCGCGCCGCGCTGGCCCGCTTGTCTATTCCATCGCCGCGCACCGCGGCTTTGCCGATGCCTTGGTGGCGGGGCTGGTGCCGCGTTATCGGGAACCCGGCTTTGGTCTTGCCCGGCTGACACTGCTGGTGCCAAGCACCCGCGCAGCCCGCACTCTGTCTGAAGCCTTTATTCGCCACGCTGGCGATGCGGGCGAAACCGGGCTGCTGATGCCGCGCATGATCGCGGTGGGCGATCTTGATCTCGACGAGAAACTTGGCGCAGCGCTTGATCCGTTGGGTGCAGCAGAAATCCCGCCCGCATGCGATCCGGTGCGGCGCTGGCTGGCGCTAGACCGGTTGATTGCAGAAGAGCGTGAAGCCGAAGGCCTCAGCCCGCTGCCGGGCCGGGCGCGGCTTAATATGGCGCGTGAAATAGCGCGGGCGATGGACAGGCTGCTGGTTGAGGAAAAGAGTGCGGAGGATTTGCTCGGCGAAGCGGTAATGAATAGCGTCGAAGGCGTGGCTGTTCACTGGAAGCGCGCGATCCGACTGTTTGCGCGGGTGAATGTCCGCTGGCAGGCGGAACTTGCCGAGCGAGGCGAGATTGATGCTGCGCAGCGCCGCAATCTGCTGTTCGACCACGCGGCCCGTCGCTGGAAGGAAATGCCTCTACCACATCCCATCGTGGCCGCCGGGGTGACAAGCGCCTCGCCCGCGCTGGCGCGGCTGTTGCGCGTGATCGCTGATCTTCCGCAAGGCGCGGTGGTGCTGCCCGATCTTGACCTGGGCATGGATGATGCCGCCTGGGACGAGCTTGGCCGGGCAGGGGCGGCGGCCGATGCGGGCGGCACGGTTTTCGGGTCGGATGACGCGCTCACCCACCCGCAATATCACCTCAAGCTGCTGCTGAACCGGATGGGCGTGAACCGCGCCGAAGTGCAGCAATGGCACCGGCGCGGGGTGGGCGCATCGCAGCCGGCGCGCAGCCGGGCGATTTCGTCGCTGTTTCTTCCCCCGCATGCCAGCCGGAGCTGGGCGAAACTTGAGGCGGATCATCGCCGCTTGGCGGGTGTGAGGCTGCTGACCAGCCCCACGATCGAGGTTGAAGCGCAGGCGATTGCGTTGCTTGTTCGCGAGGCGCTGGAACAGCCCGAGCAGCGAATTGCTGTCGTCACCGCTGATCGTGGGTTGGCCCGGCGCGTTGCCGGGCCAACCCACGATCAGCGGTGACGAC
>JAKFWB010000373.1 GCA_021732945.1 Porphyrobacter sp. | reverse complement strand
GTGTTCACGCCGTCGCGCGACACCACCGTCGAAGAGATCAACGCCGCGCTGAAGGCTGCTGCTGAAGGGCCGATGAAGGGCGTGCTCGACTATACCGAAGAGCCGCTGGTTTCGAGCGATTTCAATCACTACCAGGCGTCTTCTACGGTCGATTCGCTGGAAACCAGCGTAATGGAAGGCAAGCTTGCCCGCGTGGTCAGCTGGTATGACAATGAATGGGGCTTCTCCAACCGCATGATCGACACCGCCGGGGTGATGGCGAAGTTTCTCTAGAGAAATTCGCCCAAACCGTTCGCGCTGAGCTTGTCGGAAGCGAAGCTGGCCAAAGGCCAACCACTGATTTTCTTCTTGAGCGACGGTCCGGAAAGAAGGACAGCCCTTCGACAAGCTCAGGGCGAACGGAGATTTGGTGTGAGTTCTTTCAAAACCCTCGATGATCTGCCCGCCGACCTGACCGGCGAGGTCGCGCTGGTGCGCGTCGATCTCAATCTGCCGATGAAGGACGGTTCGGCGACTGATGTGACGCGGGTTGAGGCTGTCAGGCCCACCATTCTCGAACTTGCGGGGCGCGGGGCCAAGGTGCTCTTGCTCGCGCATTTCGGGCGGCCGGGCGGGCAGCGCTCCTCGATGCTCTCGACCAGCATGGTGGTGGGCGATGTCGAGGAAGTGCTGGGAGAGGAGATCATGTTCATCCCCGAGCTCACCGGGCCGGTGGTGGCGCAATCGATCGGCATCCTGCGCGCGGGCGATATCGGACTGCTCGACAACACCCGCTTCTGGCCGGGTGAAGAGGCCAATGATCCCGATTTCGCGCAGGCAATCGCCGCCAACGGCACGCTCTATGTCAACGACGCCTTCAGTGCTGCGCACCGCGCGCATGCGACGACCGAAGGCCTCGCGCATTTCCTTCCGGCCTACGCGGGCCGATCAATGGAAGCCGAATTGAAGGCCTTGGACGCCGCTCTTGGCACGCCGCAGCAGCCGGTGGCGGCCGTCGTGGGCGGTGCCAAGGTTTCGACCAAGCTTGCCGTGCTCGAACATCTGGTCGGCAAGGTGCAGCATCTGATCATCGGCGGCGGCATGGCCAACACCTTCCTCGCCGCACGCGGCGTCGCCGTGGGCAAGAGCCTGTGCGAGCATGATCTCGCCGACACCGTCACCCGCATCATGGACGAGGCCGAGCGCGTTGGCTGCACCGTTCACCTGCCTTACGACGTGGTGGTCGCCAAGGAATTCGTCGCCAGCCCGGCAAGCTTGCGCACCTGCAACGTCCACGAAGTCGCTGCCGACGAGATGATCCTCGACCTCGGCCCGCAAGCGACCGAGGCGCTGGCCGATGTGCTCAAGACCTGCCGCACGCTGGTGTGGAATGGCCCGCTGGGCGCGTTCGAGACCGAGCCATTTGATACCGCGACTGTCGCGCTTGCCCGCACGGCGGCGGCGCTGACGCTCGAAGGATCGCTCATCAGCGTGGCGGGCGGCGGCGATACGGTCGCGGCGCTGGCGCAGGCGGGTGTGGCAGGTGATTTCACCTATGTTTCAACCGCTGGCGGCGCTTTCCTCGAATGGATGGAAGGCCGCGTGCTGCCCGGTGTCGCTGCGTTGGAAGGCTGAGATGGCTGATGTCGCCGGAGAGATCGAGGCGCTGCAATTGCGCTTCATGCGGGCGTGGGTGGCCGCCGACAACAAGGAAGCCAAGAAGCTGTTGTCCCGCGATTTCACCGCCATGATTGGCACCTTGCCGCCACAACTGCTTGATCGGCCGAGCTTTCTCGGCGCGCTGGAACGTGGCTTTGCTTGCACCAAGTTCGCCTTGCGCGAAATCTATGCCCGCCAGCACGGCAAAGCTGCGTGGATGGTAGCAGGCGCCGAATTGGAACTGCGATTGGGCGGCCGCGAATGGACTGGCCCGTTCCTGTTGTCCGTCCTGTGGCGCAAGGGCGCGATTGGCGGGTGGAAACTCGCCGAGCTGAGCCTCGCCCCCCTCGAACAGGCCGATGGCTTTGCGGCTGCGGTCGGCAAGCTGCAATTGTGGAAGTGAACATGAGCGAAGCAGTGGAAACCAACTACGGTCTGCTCTCCACTGTAGAGAGCGGCGAATTTGCAGGCTGGCGTTATTGGGACGGCGATCCGTTCGAAACCCGCTCCGGCCCGTTCTTCTACCGGCGTGAGGATGATGGCTCCTACACCAGCGCCTTCCGCGCCGAGCCGCGCCATATGAATGGCGGCGGCTTCATGCATGGCGGCTGCCTGCTGACCTTCGCCGATTTCGCGCTGTTTGCCATCGCTACGGACGAATTGAACGGCGACCATGCGGTGACGTTGAACCTCGCGGGCGATTTCCTTGGCGCAGTGCAGGATGGCGCGCTGGTTGAGGCGCGGGGCGAGGTGACGCGCGGCGGCGGCAAGACTATCTTCGTGCGTGGGCTGATCACCGGCGACGGCGGGCCTGCGCTGAGCTTCACCGGCATTGTCCGGCGTTTCGCGCGGCGCTAATCCCGGCCGCGTGCCTTGTGCAGTTGCAGCATTTCCATGCGCTCGCTAAGGGCGCGGTGACAGGTTCTGCATAGGTATGCAGAGCCAGAATGAAGACCAAGGGGAACCGCCGCAATGAACACCCGTGAAATGACCGACCGCATCGCCACCGGACAGGGGTTCATCGCTGCGCTCGATCAGTCGGGTGGCTCCACGCCCAAGGCGCTGCGCGGTTACGGGGTCGATGATGGCGAATGGTCGGGCGAGGACGAGATGTTCCAGGCGATCCACACCATGCGCGCCCGCGTGATCACTTCGCCCTGCTTCGGCAGCGGCAAGGTGATCGGTGCGATCCTGTTTGAGCGCACCATGGATGGCGAAGTCGACGGCGTTTTGACCGGCGATGCGTTGAAAGCGCGCGGGATTGTGCCCTTCATCAAGGTCGACGAAGGCCTGGCTGATGAAGCGGACGGCGTGCAATTGATGAAGCCGATGGTGAAGCTTCCCGCGCTGCTTGAAAAGTCGGCCGCAGCAGGCATGTTCGGCACCAAGATGCGCTCGGTCATCAAGGCGGCGAACCTCGCCGGGATCGCCGCAGTCGTGGCGCAGCAATTCGAAGTGGGCGCGCAGATCACCGCAGCGAGCCTGATGCCGATCATCGAGCCTGAATATGATATCACGTCCGCCGACCGCGCCGAGGGTGAGGCGATCCTGCTGGCCGAAATCCTCAAGCACCTCGATGCGCTGCCCGAAGGCCAGCAGGTGATGCTCAAGCTGTCGATCCCGGCGAAAGCGGGCCTCTACACCCCGCTGACCCAGCATCCCAAGGTGCTGCGCGTGGTGGCGCTGTCGGGCGGCTTCTCTACCGATGACGCATGCTCGCGCCTCTCCCAAAACCCCGGCATGATCGCGAGCTTCAGCCGCGGGTTGTTGCAGGATCTGCGCAAGAACCAGACCGACGCCGAGTTCAACACCGTGCTCGGCAAGGCGATCGAGCAGATTGCCAGCGCCAGCGTCTGAGGCTTGGGCAGGTGACAGGCGGCGCTTAAGCCATTAGCGCGGCGTGCATGACCGAAACGCAACTCTATCTCATATCCCCGCTCGATGTGGGCGGCGATTTTCCTGCCCGGCTTGAACGCGCGCTAACTGCTGGCAAAAGCTTGGTGACCGCTTTCCAGTTCCGGGTGAAGGGTGTCGACAGCCACGAGGCCGCCGCGCTCGCCGAACCCTTGCAGGCGATCTGCGCGGCGCATGATGTGGCGTTCATCATCAACGATTCGGTGTCGCTCGCCAAGCGGCTGAAGGCCGACGGGGTCCATCTGGGGCAGGACGACGGTCCACCGCGCGATGCACGCGAGGAATTGGGGCGCGAGGCGCAGATCGGCGTCACCTGCCACGCCAGCCGCCACATGGCGATGGAAGCGGGCGAGGCGGGGGCGGACTATGTCGCCTTCGGGGCGTTCTATCCCTCCACCACCAAGGACGTTGCCAAGGATAGGGGCCCGGACGCCGAGGTGCCCGATCTGGAGCTGCTGCAATGGTGGGCGAGCATCTTCGAAATCCCCTGCGTCGCGATTGGCGGGATCACGCCGGAAAACTGCCGCCCGCTTATTGACGCAGGGGCGGACTTCCTCGCGGTGTCAGGCGCGGTTTGGGGCGGCGATGAGGTTGCTGCGATTGAGGCTTTCGCCAAGGTGATGCGGGGTTAGTGGCTGCAAGAGGAACCAACCACGCAATCGTCGCCCCGGACTTGATCCGGGGCTAGGCTTTTCTTCCGTTATGCCCTCGCCAAAGTCAGCCAAGCCCCGTGTCAAGCATGGGGCGACGAGCTTTGGAAACTGCTCCTTGGCGTTCCCAAGCCGGCTAGCGGCTTTTCACCTGATAGCTTCGCAAACGGAATTGGCTTGGTAACTTGGGGCCCTAAACCTAGCTCCCTCGGCCCAGCCGGGTGCAGATCAGCTTGCTCAGGCTCCCATCGGGGTTGAGCTTTTGCAAGGTGTTTTCGCCCAGCCGCTTGAAGCGCTGGTCTTTCTTGGGGCCGCGGGTGAACACCACTTCATCACCGCGCAGCAGATAAATGCCGTTGCCTTCCGCGTTGATATAGCTGGATGCGGTGCCGATCCGGAATTCCTCGGCGGGCACGGCCACATAGGCCGCGCCGCCAGCATCGCCGGGCAGCGCGCATTGCCAGGTGCCGTGCTGCAGAATGCCGAGCAGGCCCTGCGACCGGCCTGTCGCCGCATTCTGCCCGCGCAACTGCCCAGGCAAAAACGCCGCTGCGGCGGCGGCGCTGATGATCAGCAGGAAGATATAGCGGTTCCTCATGGGCCGCGCCTTTATCAGCCCGTGATGGGTTAGGCCAAGGTTTTCGGTGTTGCATTGCCCGCGCTTGCCCGGACCCGCGTGCTCAGCTATGGGCGCGCATCATTTGCGGGTGCAAGCCTTCCACGGCGGTGCGCTCTCTCGCTCTTTCCATCACGTAAAAAGGCCCACAGCCCCATGAAGATCAGCGGCGTCGATATCCGCCCCGGCAATATCCTTGAGTATGAAAAAGGCATCTGGAAAGTCGCCAAGATCCAGCACACCCAGCCGGGCAAGGGCGGGGCCTATATGCAGGTCGAAATGAAGAACCTGCAGGATGGCCGCAAGACCAACGTGCGCTTCCGCAGCGCTGACACGATCGAGCGCGTGCGGCTCGACACCAAGGAATTCCAGTTCCTCTATGCCGAGGGTGAAGACCTCGTCTTCATGGACAACGACACCTACGAACAGATCACGCTGCCGGGCGACCTGCTCGGCGATGCGCGCCCGTTCTTGCAGGATGGGATGCAGGTGAACCTCGAACTGTGGGACGAAAAGCCGATCTCGGTCGAACTGCCCTCGCAGATCGAAGCGATGATCGTTGAGGCCGACGCCGTGGTGAAGGGGCAGACCGCCTCGTCAAGCTACAAGCCGGCGATCCTCGACAACGGCGTGCGCATCATGGTGCCGCCGCATATCGGCGCTGGCACGCGCATCATCGTCGATGTGTACGAGCAAGCCTATGTTGGCAAGGCGGGCTGAGCAGACACATGGCAGCTATTTCCGGCCTCATTCGCGTGATGGAACGCGCCGCGCGCAAGGCGGGCGGGCGTTTGCGGCGCGATTTCGGCGAAGTCGAACACCTTCAGGTCAGCCGCAAGGGCCCGGCCGATTTCGTCAGCAAGGCCGATATCCGCGCCGAGCGCACGCTTTATGACGAGCTGCTCGCGGCCCGTCCGGGCTGGGGCTTTGTGATGGAAGAGGCGGGCGTGATCGAGGGCGATCCCGGCATGCCGCGCTGGATCGTCGATCCGCTCGATGGCACCAGCAATTTCCTCCACGGCATCCCGCATTTCGCGATCAGCATCGCCGCGCAGGAGCCCAAGCCCGGTGGCCCAGATTCTTCTGGAAACGCGTGGGGCGATGTGGTTGCGGGCGTGGTCTATCAGCCGATCACCGATCAGACCTTCTGGGCGGAAAAGTCACGCGGCGCGTGGTTGCAGGATGCGCGCCTGCGTGTCTCGGCCCGCGCGCGTCTGGCAGACGCTCTGGTGGCGACCGGTGTGCCGTTCTTTGGTCACGGCGACTTTGCCGAATGGAGCCGCATTTTCGGTGCCATCGGTCCCGAGGTTGCGGGAATCCGCCGCTTCGGCGCGGCCTCGCTCGATCTCGCTTATGTGGCGCAAGGGCGATTTGACGGGTTCTGGGAAAGCGGCCTTTCTGAGTGGGACACGGCGGCCGGGTGCCTGCTGGTTCGCGAAGCGGGCGGGTTTGTGTCCGATTTCCGTGGACGCTCTGCTCCGATCCATGCTGATCAGGTGCTGGCAGGCAACGACGCGCTCCATTCGAAATTGCACAAGCTTTTGGCAGGCGCATTGCGTTGATTGGTCCGCACGCCATCCGGCGTGCGAAATCCTCGCTCATGCGACCTGAAGGTCGCGTCGCTGCGGGCGGCCGGTCGGCCTTGCGGCGCTGCGCGCCGTTTCCAGTGCTTGCCAGCGAGGTAGTCGCTCGCTAACAGCGCCTCTCCCGCGCAGGCGCCCCTGTGGTGGAATTGGTAGACGCGCTCGACTCAAAATCGAGTTTCGAAAGAAGTGCCAGTTCGAGTCTGGCCAGGGGCACCACCGTCGGTTCCGTCCGACAAACCGAAGGCGCTGCTTTCCCATTATCCGCTGTGCAAAGCCCGGCGGATTGGGTAGCCATCACAAGGCATGCTGGAAGCTCCATCCTATCACGCGATAGCGGCGATGGCGGTCACCATCGCCATGTTCATCGCCTTTGCGCGGGGCCGTTATCCCGAAGAGATCATCTCGCTGATCACCATCGCGGTGATCGGGGTGGGGCTGTATTTTGCACCGCTTGCAGGCACCAAGCCGACCGATGGGCTGGCGATTGCCTTTGGCGGGTTTGGGCATTCCGCGCTGATCACCATTTGCGCGCTGATGATAATGGGGCGCGGGTTGGTGGTGACCGGCGCGCTGGAGCCCTTTGCCCGGCTGCTGGAAAGCGTGTTCCGGATCAATGGCCAGCTTGGCCTGCTGGTGGCGCTGGTGGTGGCCTTCACCATGTCGATGTTTGTCAATGATACGCCGGTGATGGTGCTGCTGATCCCGATCATCGTCGCGATTGCGGGCAAGGGGCTGATGGCTTCGTCCAAGATCCTAATGCCGGTCAACACCGCAGTGCTGCTCGGCGGGATGTCGACAACCATTGGCACTTCGACCAATATTCTGGTGGTCACGATTGCAGCGGACCTTGGAATGAAGGCGATCGGCGTGTTCCAGTTCACTCCGATTGTGCTGATCGCCGGGCTGTTTGCCATCCCCTACCTGTGGCTGGTGATGCCGCGGATGCTGCGCGACAACAGCGTGACCCCCGATAATGCGCGGCGCATCTTCCAGACCCGGCTGCGCGTGGGGGCGGGCAGTCTGCTGGCAGGGGCAGAATTGAGCGCGATCAAAAGCAAGCTGCCAGCCGGCATTACCTTCCACGATGTTCCCGCAGGTCCGCTTCAGCCTGAAGAGCGGCTCCACATTTCCGGCACCCACGAGGCGCTGGAAGAAGCCGCGCGCGTGCTCAAGGGAGAGCTTGCGCCGACGTGGGTGATCGACCGCATCCGCCGCATCTCCAAATCAGCGGGCGAGGATATTGTCGCGGTCGAGATGACCGTCACGGCAGATTCGCGTTTGATCACCCGGACGTTGGCAGATTCGGGTATCGCCGATCTCTACAGCGTTGCAGTGCTGGGGATCCACCGGCCCAACCGTGTGCTGGGCGAACGTGACACCTATACCGAGGCCGGTGATCTCAGGGTCCTTGAAGGCGATGTGCTGCTGGTGATGGGGATTGATGAGGATTTGCAGGCCTTCGCGCGCAATGATGGCTTGCTGCGGCTTGAAGGCGCGCGCGAATTGCCCCGCCGGTCGAAAGCGGTGCTGGCAGGCGCAATCATGCTGGGCGCGATTGCGACGGCCTCGCTCGGCCTGCCTTGGTTTGACGGGCTGAACTATGCGCCGATCAAGCTGCCGATTGCAATTTCGGCGCTAGCCGGAGCGATCCTGATGTTCATCACTGGCTGCGTGCAGTTCGACCGCGTCGGTCGCGCATTGTCGGCCAAGGTGATCGTGCTGATCGCGGCAAGCCTTGCGATTGGCAGGGTGATTGAAGCCAGCGGTGCGGCGGAATGGCTGGGGCAGGCGCTGTCGCTTGGCCTTGCCTATCTGCCACCCGCGTTGGTGCTGTCGGCGATCATGCTGTTCGTGACCGTGCTGACCAACTTCGCCTCCAACGCGACTGCCGCCACCATCGGCACCCCGATTGCCTACAGCGTTGCGACTCAGCTGGGCTTGCCGCCTGAACCGCTGGTGCTGGCGGTGCTGTTTGGTTGCAATCTTTCGTTCGCCACGCCGATTGCGTATCAGACCAACCTGATGATCATGTCCGAAGGCGGATATGAATTCGGCGATTATGTGCGTGCAGGCGTGCCCTTGGTGGCGCTGATGGTGACAGTGCTCTCGATCCTGCTGGTGGTGTGGTACGGGTTGTGAGGTAAAGCTGCGCTTTCCTAATCCGCCGCCGCTGTGCCATGTTGGCCAGATGAGATTGAGCGCAAAATCTATCGGCATGCTTGCCCGCCTTCATGGCAGGCGCTGGCAGTGCGGCGGAATTTTCTGTCTTAGGACAGTGTAACATGTGTCTCCAACAGGCCTGGAGATGAACGGGAGGGAACGGCAATGCGGTTGATGGCGATTCGGGGATGCGTATGCGCGCTGGCGCTGATGGCCGTACCGGCGCAGGCGGACGACCTGCGCGATGCCGTGGCGGCGGATATGCCCGCGCTCATCACGCTGTATGAGGATCTTCATGCCAATCCGGAATTGAGCTTTCAGGAGGTGGAGACCGCCCGGAAACTCGCCGCCCGCGCCCGCGCGCTGGGGTTTGAGGTCACCGAAGGCGTCGGCAAGACCGGCGTGGTTGCGGTGATGCGCAATGGCGAAGGCCCCACCGTGATGCTGCGCGCCGATATGGACGGGCTGCCCGTGATCGAGCAGACCGGGCTGC
>JAKFWB010000228.1 GCA_021732945.1 Porphyrobacter sp. | reverse complement strand
CAAGGGCCTCGATGCCGTGCGCAAGCGCCCAGGCATGTATATCGGCGATACCGACGACGGCACCGGCCTGCACCACATGGTGTTCGAAGTCTCCGACAACGCCATTGACGAGGCTCTGGCAGGCCATTGCGACCTCGTGCTGATCGAATTGAACCCCGATGGCTCGGTTTCGGTGGAAGATAACGGGCGCGGCATTCCAACAGGAATGCACACCGAAGAAGGTGTGTCGGCGGCCGAAGTGATCATGACCCAGCTGCACGCGGGCGGGAAGTTCGAGAACACCAGCGACGACAATGCCTACAAGGTCTCGGGCGGTCTCCACGGCGTTGGCGTGTCGGTGGTCAACGCCCTCAGCGAATGGCTGGAACTCACCATCTGGCGTGAGGGCAAGGAGCATTGGATGCGCTTTGCCCACGGCGATGCGGTTGCACCGCTGGAAGTGCGCGGCGATGCGCCCGCCGGAAAGAAGGGCACCCGCGTGACCTTCAAGGCCAGCCACGACACCTTCAAGAACGTCACCGAGTACGATTTTGAAAAGCTCGAACACCGCTATCGCGAACTCGCCTTCCTCAATTCCGGCGTACGCATCAAGCTGCGCGATCTGCGCCACGAAGAAGTGCTTGAGCATAACCTCTATTACGAAGGCGGGATCGCCGCTTTCGTCAAATACCTCGACCGCAATAAGCAGCCGCTGGTGGCCGAGCCGATTTCGGTCTCGGCGGAGAAGGACGGGATCGGCATCGACGTCGCGCTCGAATGGAACGATTCCTATTACGAGAACGTGCTCGCCTTCACCAACAACATCCCGCAGCGCGACGGCGGCACGCACCTAGCCGCCTTCCGCGCCGCGCTGACCCGCACGCTCAACAACTACGCCGAGCGATCGGGGATGCTGAAGAAGGAAAAGGTTAGCCTTTCGGGCGAGGATATGCGCGAAGGCCTCACTGCCATCGTCAGCGTTAAACTGCCCGACCCCAAGTTCTCCAGCCAGACCAAGGACAAGCTGGTCAGCTCCGAAGTCCGCTCGCCGCTCGAAGCATTGATGAGCGAAAAAATGAGCGAATGGCTCGAAGAAAACCCCGGCGATGCCAAATCGATCATCCAGAAGGTGATCGACGCCGCTGCCGCCCGCGAGGCCGCCCGCCGCGCGCGCGAAATGAGCCGCAAGGGCGCGATGAGCATCGCTTCGCTCCCCGGCAAGCTGGCTGATTGCCAAGAGCGCGATCCGGCCAAGTCCGAACTGTTCCTCGTCGAAGGCGATTCCGCGGGTGGCAGCGCCAAGCAAGGGCGTGATCGCAAGACGCAGGCGATCCTGCCGCTAAAGGGCAAGATCCTGAATGTGGAACGCGCGCGGTTCGACCGGATTATCTCGTCCAAGGAGGTCGGTACGCTCATCCAAGCGATGGGAACCGGCATCCGCGATGAATTTAACCTTGAGAAGCTGCGCTACCACAAGATCGTGATCATGACCGACGCTGACGTCGACGGCGCGCATATCCGCACGCTACTGCTCACCTTCTTCCATCGCCAGATGCCCGATATCATTCGTGCCGGGCACCTGTTCATCGCACAGCCGCCGCTGTTCAAGGTCGCCAAGGGGCGGAGCGAGGTTTACCTCAAGGATCAGCCTGCGCTGGATCGTTATCTGGTCGATGCGGGCCTTCAGGGCCGGGTGCTGGAAACCGCCGAGGGCGCGCGCGGGGGCGAGGATCTGCGGGTGCTGGTCGAGGCAGCCCTGCGATTGAAGAACCTGCTCGCCTTCGTGCCGCGCCGCTATGATAGCGGGATCGTGGAGCAAATGGCGCTGGTCGGCGCGCTGGAGCCGGGGCTGGCGGGCGAAGCACTTGCCGCTGCGCTGAACCGCGCTGCCGGTCGTCTGGGCGCAGGCGACCGCGAGGCCCGCTGGAACGCATCGCAGCGCGAGGATGGCACCGTGGTGTTCGAACGCCTGTGGCGCGGCGTAAAGGACGTCCACGAAATCGAAGCGAGGTTCCTGTCCAGCACCGAGGCGCACAAGCTGCACGGTCTGGCGGCTGCGCAGGCCGATGCCTTCAGCACACCGGTGCGCTTGGTGCGCGCCAACGATGCTGTCGTCGAGGAGCCGGAAGCCGAGCCGGTCAATGATGACATCCTCGCAGGCGAGGCCGAACAGCCCGCCGCGCCGCCGCCACTGGCACAGGATGACGGGATCAGCCGCCCGACCCAACTGCTGGATGCAATCTTCGCCGCTGGGCGCAAAGGCCTGTCGATCGCCCGCTACAAGGGCCTTGGCGAGATGAACGCGGAACAATTGTGGGAAACCACGCTTGATCCTGAAAACCGCGCGCTGTTGCAGGTGAAGGTCGAGGATGCCGATGTGACCGACGAGATTTTCACCCGGCTGATGGGCGACATCGTCGAACCGCGCCGTGAGTTCATTCAGGATAATGCCCTTAATGTGGCGAATCTTGACGTCTAGCCTGCCCTGAAAGACCCGCCATGGCCCATCAGCCCCACCGCACCGAAGAATTGCAACAGGCGAGCTTCCTGATCATCCTTGCGGTGGTCAGCCTGCTGATGGCGGTGATCATCTGGCCCTTCGCTCAGCCGCTGCTGTGGGCTGCTCTGGCGGCGATCATGTTTCAGCCGCTCTATCGCTGGATGCTGCGAAAGCTGCGGGGACGGCGCAATCCGGCCGCGATTGCCTCGCTTTTGGTGATTTTCTTCGCGGTGCTGGTGCCCGCGCTGTGGCTGGGCGCGATGGTGGTGCAGGAAGCGCTGGCGCTGATCAACCGGCTGCAATCGCAACCGATTGATCTCGCCGCCACATTCGATTCGGTCTACAGCATGCTGCCCGCTCCGGCGCAGGACGCGGTCAACCGCAGCGGCTTTGCCGACATGGCAAGCGCGCAGGTCAAGTTGCAGGAGATGCTCGCCGAAAGCTCGGGCTGGCTCGCCGGTCAGGCGGTCTCTATCGGCAGCGGCGCGTTGAGCTTTGTCCTGGCGTTCAGCGTCGGGCTTTACGTGATGTTCTTCCTGCTGCGCGATGGCGAGCGGATCGGGCGCACGGTGCTGCGCACTATCCCGGTCGAACGGTAGATCACCGAACGCCTGGCAGAACGCTTCCTTGGCATCGTCCGCGCCACGATCAAGGGATCGGGCGTGGTCGGACTGGTTCAGGGGGTGCTGGGCGGGATCAGCTTCCTGATCGTGGGGCTCGAATCCGCGCTGCTGTTCGGAGTGCTGATGACGATCTTCGCGCTGGTGCCTGTGATCGGCGCAGGCGCGGTTTACGTGCCTATTGGCCTGTGGCTGCTGATTGTCGGCTCAACCTGGCAGGGCATTTTCGTGCTTGTGGTCGGCTTTGTGGTCATCTCCTCGGCCGATAATGTGCTGCGCCCGATATTGGTGGGGCGCGATACCGGCATTCCTGACTGGATCATCCTGATCACCACGCTGGGTGGCATCAGCTTCCTCGGCTTTTCGGGGATTGTGCTCGGCCCGCTTGTGGCTGGGCTGTTTCTGGCAAGCTGGTCGATCCTGCAGGAGCAGCGCGATGAAGACGCACAGGCCCTGGCCGAGGGCGACGACGGCCTGGCAATCGCGGTTGACGCCACCGGCCGCGCCACGCGCACTGCCGAAGCCTGATCGGGCACGGCGCGGTGCGATCACTGGTAACCCCCGGCTCGCAGGGCGAAGCCCTCGGACGGCTCGTGCTGGCGGGCCTCGTGGTGGTGATGCTGCCGGCCCTGCCGTTCGGCGTCTATCTTATCTACCCCTTCGCGATCCTGACGACGTGGTTCCACGAAATGGGCCACGGTCTCACCGCCCTGGCGTTGGGACAGCATTTTGAACAGCTGATGATCTTCCCGAACGGATCGGGCGTGGCGCAGAGTGCGGTCGACAGCGATGCCTCACGCTTGACGCTGGCGGCGATTTCCGCAGGCGGGCCGCTGGCACCCAGCGCGGTGGGGGCGCTGCTGATCCTTGCCAGTGCGCACCAAAGGTTGTGGCGCCCAGTGCTGTGGCTGTCTGCGGCGGCCATTGTGGCGAGCGTGATCATCTGGGTCCGATCGCCAACCGGATATTGGGCGCTCCCGCTGGTCGCTGCGGTGCTGGCGCTAGTGGCATGGCGCGGCAAGCCCGGTCTTGCCCGCTTCGCACTGCAATTCCTCGGCGTGCTGGGCGCGATGAGTTGCCTGCGCGACTGGAACTACCTCCTCACTGAAACCGCGGTGATCAATGGTCGGCCGATCCTGTCCGACACCGGCCAGATCGCCGCCGTGCTGGGCCTGCCGCACTGGGTGTGGGCAGGGGTGATCATGCTGATCTCGGCAGTGATGGTGGGCGCGGCGCTCAAATACGCGCTTGCCGAAAAGCGGCTGCGTCCTCCACCGCCGCCGCCGCGGCTGCCGGCCAATGTGCTGCAATTCAAGCGCACCAAGCCCTGATGCAACTGCCAGTCCCGCACCACAGCGGGACGGGTTAGATTGCCCGCATGGACCTGACCGAGATCGCAGACCGGCTGGCGATTGCCGAAACTCTGGCGCTCTATTGCCGGGGCATTGACCGCTGTGATGCGGTGCAACTGGCCGCAGTGTTCACGCCCGACGCGCGGATCGATTACGGCGATGGGGCGAAGACTCCGGCTGAAACCATCCCCGGTCTGATGGCGGGTTTGAGTGCGATGAGCCGCACGCAGCATAACATTTCCAACACGGTGATCCGCATCAACGCAACGACCGCCAAGGCCGAGACCAATTGCGTCGCGCTGCACATGATACCGACGCCGGATGGCGAGGTGGAGTTGGTGGTCGGCGGGCGCTACCTTGACCGGCTGGAAAAGCGCGCGGGCCGCTGGCTGATTGCCGAGCGGCTTTATGTGATGGACTGGAACCGCACCACACCATCGACCATGCAGTGGGAAGGCGGGTTGTTCGACACCCTGCAACGTCGCGGTGCGCGCGGCTCTGCCGACCCTTCGGCTGCGTGGTGGGGGGAAAGTTAAGCCCTTTTCCCGTTCGCCCTGAGCTTGTCGAAGGGTCGTCCGTCACTTCCGGCGGGGCGAAAGCCTCAGAAGAAAAGCAGTCCTTCGACAAGCTCAGGACGAACGGGGTGACGTTACGACGCGACTTTCAGCGTATTCACGCCCGCTGCATCCGAGCCCGCTTCGCCCGACAGGCCGATGAACATGGTATCGACAATCCGCGCCAACTTCTGCTCGGACAGCTTGTCGCCAAGATAGATCAGAGCATCGGGCATGGTGTAGGTGGTGACCATCTGATTGATCAGCGATAGTGCCTCATCAATCTCAAGCCCGGCGAAATAGCCATCCGCCTGCGCCTCAGCGATCAATTCGCACAGGTAGTGATCGGCCAGATCGACATAGGAACGCACGCGTTCAAAATTGGCCGCACCCATTTCGCACAGGATGTTGAAATGTTCAGGATCCTCGCGGAACCGCGCCTGCGAAATGATGAAGCGGCGGCGGAAGAATTCGTACATCTTGCGCGGTGGGGGCAGGTTGCTGGCACGCACCTCCTCCATCACGGCCATATGCGGGGCGAGCCAGGTTTGCGCCACCGCGTCGAACATGTCGTCGTAATCGGCAAACAGTGCCTCGAACCGCGCGCGGGTGAGACCGCTTTCGGCCATTGCCACCGTCCAGGGGATTTCGGAGCCACGCTCCTTAACCAGATCGAGCACATGGCGCGCGATCCGCTCACGCTCTTCCTCGCGTAGGGCCGGGTTGAGAGCCATGGGTACGCGCGCCTCCTTGATTATGCGCAACATAGGTCAAGCAGGCGCAGGCTTAAAGGGTGCGGGCGTGCTTTTTGTGCGGCGCAACAGCGCAGTTGGTCGATTTCTTGCGGGTCAGCGCAATGTCAGCGCAGTGTCAGCTTCGGGGCGGCATAGGGAAAAACGCTGAGGTGCGGCGCTTGTATTCAGCGTATTTATCGCCCTTGGTCTTGTCCAAACCCTTTTCCAGCAGCGTCACGCCCGACCATTTGGTGAGGGTGAAGCTGAGGAACAGCGGGCCGATGATGGTTGCGGCGGCATATTGCCACCCGGCAGCGGCACAGGCGAGCCAGATGCCCCACCACGCGGCAAAATCGCCGAAATAATTGGGGTGGCGGGTGTAACGCCACAGCCCGGTGTCGAGCACCTTGCCGTGGTTCGCGGGTTCCGCCTTGAACCGGGTCAGCTGCCAATCGCCCACCCATTCGAAGAACACGCCGACGCTCCAGAGGCCGAATCCAGCCCACGCCAGCGGGGTTATCGGCGACGGTTCGTGGCTGGCGAGGATGCCGACCTGCGCGGGGCTCGACACCGCGAACAGCAGCACCGCCTGCATCAGCCACACCTTGGTCAGCGCGGCACGGGCGAACTGGCCCTCCTCGCGCGCTTTCCTGAGAATCATCTTGTACCGCTTGTCCTCACCTTCCTTGCGCCAGCGCAGGAACAGGTAAGCGCCGAGCCGGAATCCCCAGGCGGCGGTCATCACCATGATCAGCGTGGCGAGCGCACCGGGGCCGCCGGGCACATGCAGCCAGCTCGCCACCGCGAGGATGCCCATGCCTGCGCCCCAGAAGGCGTCGATGAAGCTCACATCGTTGATCTTGACCGAAATCGCCCACTGGATCAGCACCAGCGCCAGCAGGATCGCGGCGTTCACTGCCAGCAGTTCAAACATCATTCTTCCCCGCAATAATATCGCGCGCCTGCTGTTCCAGCACCTTGAACCGCTCGTAATCAGGCAGCTTCGCGCGGAACCACTCAGCGATCTTGAGCAGGTCCTCACCATAATTGCCAGTCGGCAGCATGGGCGGGCCAAAGCTGACGATCTTGGCGGCGTTATCGGCAAAGGCGGGGACGATCGGCACGTTCGCCGCGCGGGCGATGTGGTAGAAGCCGGACTTCCACTTGCCGTCCGATTTGCGGGTGCCTTCACAGGCGATAACCAGCGCGAGTTCATCACGCGCGGCGAATTCGGCGGCGACTTGTTCGGTGGCGTTGGCTTTGGCGGTGCGATCGACCGGGATGCCGCCCATGTCGAGCATGAAGTTGCGCATCATCCCGGTGAACAGCGTGTGCTTGCCCATGAAGTTGGGCTTCACGCCTTCTTCGTGCGTCGCCCCGGTGAAGAACACGAAATCCCAATTGGTGGTATGCGGCGCGCCCGCCAGCACGTATTTTTTGAGGTGCTTGGGCAGAGGGGAGTCGATCTTCCAGCCCCGGATATACCAGATCGCCAAAATGATCCGGCGCACGATGCGCGACAGCAACGTAGGCGTTCTCACCTTTTGGTGTGTGTGTTCGTGCGGCAATGGTGGTCCCTCTCTCGCCTGCATTTGTGCCCGCATTGGGGGGAGTTACGCAAGGGGGCGTGTGGGGGTTTCAGACCCTATGGTCGGATACGCGATCTCGATCGCCGATAATCTCGTGCGGCGGCTTCGTTGACCCCATCAACTCGCGAGATCACCCCTTCCGAGAGTATGCGCCATTCACCGGATCTGCGTTCACAAACATATCGCATTTTCACGACCGAATAATCGCCCGTGTAACTTCCCCCATTCTCAATGTAGTCTGTCACTCTTGTCACAATTGCCTTCAAGGTGACGACCTGCCGATTGCCGGTGACAGCATTCGACTTCACTTCTCGAAGGTAGGTGCGATACTTCGGGCATGGTCCCCCCAAGATCAAACCATACAAACCTTCCGCTTCTGGCCAAACCAGATCGCGAATCGCCTCGGTTTCTTGACAATCCACTGCGTCGCTCAGCTGCTTTATCGTTTCGACGCATGATCGGTCGGCAGCCGAAGCTGGATGAGCAAGCAACCCAAGTGCACCGACATAGAGCGAGAGACGCATGACCCAAGTCACATCCTGAACACACCAAACGCAGGCCGCTCGGCAATCGGCGCTTCCAGACACGCCGCCAGCGCAAGCCCCAGCACGTCGCGGGTCTGCACCGGGTCGACCACGCCGTCGTCCCACAGGCGCGCGGTGGCGTAGTAGGGGTTGCCTTCGTCCTCGTATTTCTGGCGGATCGGGGCCTTGAAGGCTTCGGCCTGCTCCGGCGTCCAGCTGTCGGCGTCGCGGTGGACGGTGGCGAGGACGCTCGCGGCCTGCTCTCCGCCCATCACCGAGATGCGCGCATTGGGCCAGGTGAACATGAAGCGCGGCGAATAGGCCCGCCCGCACATCCCGTAATTGCCTGCGCCAAAGCTGCCGCCTATCACCACGGTGACCTTGGGCACGGTCGCGGTGGCGACGGCGGTGACGAGTTTCGCGCCATGCTTGGCGATGCCCTCCGCCTCGTATTTCCCGCCGACCATGAAGCCGCTGATATTCTGGAGGAACAGCAGCGGAATGCGGCGCTGGCACGCCAGTTCAATGAAATGCGCGCCCTTCTGCGCGCTTTCGCTGAACAGCACGCCGTTGTTGGCAAGGATCGCGACTGGCATCCCCCAGATATGCGCGAAGCCGCACACCAGCGTGCTGCCGTAATGCGCCTTGAACTCGTGGAACTCGGAGCCGTCGACCAGCCGCGCGATCACTTCCTTCACATCATAGGGCGCGCGCACATCATCGGGGATGAGGGCGTAGAGATCGTCCGCGTCGAACTTGGGCGGGCGCGGGTCTTTCAGCGCCACGTTCGCCGCCGCGCCGGTGTTCGCGCCGAGGTGGCTGACGACATCGCGCACGATGGTGAGCGCGTGCTCGTCATTCTCTGCCAAGTGGTCGACCACGCCCGATTTCTTGGCGTGCAGATCGCCGCCGCCCAGATCCTCGGCGGTGATCTCCTCGCCCGTCGCGGCCTTCACCAGCGGCGGGCCGGCGAGGAAGATCGTGCCCTGATTGCGCACGATCACGCTCTCGTCAGACATGGCGGGCACATAAGCGCCCCCAGCGGTGCAGCTGCCCATCACACAGGCGATCTGCGGGATGCCAAGGGCGCTCATATTCGCCTGATTGAAGAAAATGCGCCCGAAATGGTCGCGATCCGGAAACACCTCCGCCTGATGCGGCAGGTTCGCCCCGCCTGAGTCCACCAGATAGATGCACGGCAGGCGGTTCTCCTGCGCAATCTCCTGCGCGCGCAGGTGCTTCTTGACTGTCATCGGATAATAGGTGCCGCCCTTCACGGTCGCGTCATTGCACACGATCA
>JAKFWB010000472.1 GCA_021732945.1 Porphyrobacter sp. | reverse complement strand
CGTTCGGTCTGCACCATGGTGGTCACCACGCCCTTCACCGCTTCCAGATTGACGCGGTAGGCGAAGTTGTTGAACGCCATCTTGCGTTCGTTGAGGAAGCTCAATTCGATCGCGGTCAGCGCGAATTCATCGCCCAGCTCGGGATAGGCACGGCCCAATTCCTTGGCGACGCGGTTGAAGGCGGCATCGACTGTCAGGCCGGCTTCAGCGCAGATCACCAGCAGATCCAGTGCATCGGGCAGACCCTTCTGGATTTCCTTGGTGCGCTTGGACGCCTTGTTGCCGACGTAAAGTTCCGGCCCCTTGTAGCTGAGCAGCACCACGGCGCCGAACACAACCACGCGGAAGATCGGCGACCAATCGGGCCAGGCATCAACGATGTAGATCATGACCCCCATGAACCCGCCCAGCACAATCGGCAGGATCGCGCGCAGGCCGATGATAATGACCGCCAGTTCCTTGTTGCGGTAACCGGCATGGGCGAGCTTTTGCTGGACCGCCTTGATCTGGCTGTCCTGCAGGATATTCATGCGGCCAAGGCCGTCCTTGACCTTGTCGGTCGTGTCTGTGCGGCGGACAAGGCTGGTGCGCTTCTTGGAGGCCGAGGTGATAATGCCCGCCTTCAGCTGTTCACGCCGCCCTTCCAGCGCCTTCACGCGCTTGGCCATCGGATCGCGGATCGTGACAGCAGCGTAAATTGCCAGCATCACTGCGAAGGCTGCGACCGCTGCCAGGATGGTTCCGACGAGGATAACGTCGAAGCCAAGCAGCATGGGGCCATTGGGTTGATCGATCATGGTTATGTGCCCCGGCGTCAGATTTCGAAATTGACCATCTGGGCCATGATGAACACACCAATGCCCATCCACACGCCCGCACCAAGACCCGCCACAATCAGGCGATCATCGGTGAAGAAGCCGCCCATATAGGTGGGGTTGATGTACATGATCATCGCAAACACGATAAATGGCAGCGACCCCACGATATAGGCCGAGGCTTTGGATTCCGAGCTCATCGCGCGGATCTTCAGCTTCATTTGTGCGCGCTTGCGCAGCACATCGGCCAGGTTCGACAGGGTTTCGGCAAGGTTGCCCCCGGTCTCGCGCTGGATCGCCAGCGTGATGGTGAAAAAGTTGAATTCCGGGATCGCCAGACGATCAGCCGTATCCTGCAACGCTTCTTCCATGGTCTTGCCGACCTTGATGCGATCGATCACGCTCTTGAATTCCGTTCCGACCGGGCCGGGCACTTCGCTGGCGACGATGCCGAGCGTTTCGGTGACCGGCAGGCCAGAACGAAGCCCGCGCACCAGCAGCTCGATCCCATCGGGAAACTTGGTAATGAAGGCATTGGTGCGCTTGCCGATCAGGAAATTCACCACCAGGTGCGGCAGGCCCGCCCCGATCACAGTGCCCACGCCAAGCGACAGCAGCGGCGCCTGCGTCAGCACGAACAGCACCACGGCGATCCCGATCACCAGCCCAAGCGAGCCGTAGACATATTGCGACACGCTCCAGCTCTTGCCGGTGCGGTCGAGCCGCGCGGCGAGCGCTTCCATCCGGTTGCCTGCCCCCTTGACCTTGTAGGCCTTGGGCTTGCGCGCGGCGATCGCGCGGCGGAACTGGGCGTCCACCTTGGCATCAAGGCTTTCGGAGTGGCGATAACGCAGCGCCTGCATCCGGCGCTTCTGCACCTTGGCCACGCCCGAACCCGATACCAGCAGATAGCCGCCGACCAGTACAGCGAAGATCGCTGTAGTGACGAGCAGGGTTTGGAAAATGTCCATTGCTGTGCTTCCTGCTTTCATCCGCCGGGTTGCGGCGACCTGATACCTGGGACTTGCGCCGGGGGAGCCATGCCGCCTGTGTGCATCGCACCCCCGGATATTCGCAGACCTATTCGCTCGTGACGACTTCGGCCTTGGGCTTCTTGGCCAGCAGCGACTTCAGATCGAACCCGCCAAGCAGCGATTTCTTTTCTTCGCTGACAGCGGACAGATCATCCGTGCTGACGCCCATCACCCGTTCGGCAATCTGCCGCATCGCAGCGGTGGCCTTGCTCGACCGGTTGGCATCGACAAACACCTGACCCAGCTTGGCTGCGTTGGATGCTGCCTTGATGTCGTATGGCACCATGAAATCGATCCGGCGTTCGATCGAAGCTTCAAAGTCGCCGCGGCTGATTTCGGCCACGGCCGGCTGCACCTTGTTGGCCACGATCATCGGATGGGCGTGCCCGGCATTGGTTTTCAGCCACGACAGCAAGCGGATCGTGTCGCGCGCCGATGCGAGGGTGAGCTCGCAGGTCAGCAGCACAAGGTTCACGTCAGCCATCAGCTGCGGGAAGTTGATCAGCATGTTGCGCGGCAGATCGATCACCGTCATCTCGAACGCCTGGCGGAACTCGTCTTCCAGCTGCACGAAGGCCGAACCATCGGTCATCAGCGGCTGGTTGATCGGCGCTTCGGCGGACAGGATCGACAGATTGTCGCCAGCCCGCACCATGGCGCGTTCGATGAACAGCGGGTCGATCCGGCTGGGGTTCTCGATCGCGTCGGTCAGGCCGCGGCCCGGTTCGAGATCAAGCGCCAGCGCGCCGGTACCGAAGTGCACGTCAAGATCAAGCAGCGCGGTGGGCGCCTTGTGCTGTTCGCTGAACAGCCATGCCAGCGACGTTGCCAGCGTTGAAGCGCCCACCCCACCACGGGTCCCGACCACTGCGGTTGAGATATGCCGCTTGGCAGAATCACCATCGCCCGATTTGGGCGTCATGAATACAGCCAGCGCCTGATTCAGGGCATCATGGACCTGCTGCGGCGACAGGGGCTTGAGCAGGTAATCATGAATCCCGCTCGACAGCAGATCGCGGTAGAGGCGCACGTCATTGACCTGACCAACCGCAATCACCACGGTGCCGGGTTCGCACACTTCTGCCAGCGCGTTGATGTCATTCAGCGGGTCGCCGCTTTCTGACAGATCAACCAGCAGGATCGCCGGCGAGGCGCTGACCGAAAGCGATTGCACTGCGTTGCGCAGGCCGCCCTTGTTGCACTTTTCCGGTTGCCAGCCCAGTTCAATGACCACCGGACGGATCACGTCCAGCGAGGCGTCATCGCAGATATAGGCTGCAAAGGGATCACGATTGCCGGGCAAGCCGGATTTCCAGGGTGCGTTCATGGGTCAGTTTCCTCCGCCGCTGCTGCCGCCGCCACCGCCGCCACCGCCGCTGCCGCCAGCGGTTGCATCCAGCAACCCTTCGGCACCGGTAGGAGCGGTTTCGCGGTAAGTCGAAATCGCCTTGTTCGAAGTCAGGATCACAGTTTCACCCGTACCCTTCTTGCCTTCCAGCAAATCCTGCGGATCAGCGACCATCGCGGCCAGATTGCTGTTGTTGGCGCAGCCGAAATTGGGGCTGGTGCCGTTGGTGTAGTTCATGTCGGAATTGGCCGACCAGTCCGGGCAGCCCGGTACGCTGGCGCTCGACCGGGTGATGACCACGCGGGCCTGCCCCGGATTGATGAAGCCGCTGGTGACCGGCGCAGTTTCGCTGATCATCAGGCCATAACGGCCAGCCAGGTCGCGGATCGCGTTGGTGACGGCCGGGTTCTGGCCGGGGTTTTCAATCGCAATGCGATCACCGAACCGCAGGTCCATCGTTTCGAACCAGCCGTTGAGCCGCTGCTGTTCCGACACCGGAAGACCCGAGGTTGTGGTTGTCACATCCATCGTGAAATTGGTGCGTTCCACCACGGGCTGCTTGATGCTGTAAAGCGAGGTATTGGTCGGCATGCCGCCGCATCCTGCGAGGCCAAAGCCAAGCGCGAGAGCAAGTGCGAGGGCAGGCGTCCGGGCCAGCGAATTGGTTCGTGCAATAGGCATCGTTTTCACCTTTCTCACGTTAGAGGCTGAAGCCCGGGGCCGCTGCATTGGCCTCACGTTCTGGTTTGCGGGTTTTCTTGTCGGCGCGGCGCGGCTTTTCCGCTTGCGTCGGGATGATGGCGGCGGGATCGGTCTCGCTCACCTTTGGCATCGGCGCATCGGGCTCTGCCGCGACCGGGCCGGGGCGTTGCTGGCCCGAAACCCCGGCTGACCCCTGATAACCCAGCAGCTGGTCAATCTCACTGGCCGAACGGAAGCCATCGGTGGGCAGCTTGATGTCCTTGGCGTCAACCGGCTTCACCAGATAAGGGGTGACGATAATCACCAGTTCGGTCTCACCGCGGCGGAAGCCCCGGCTGCGGAACAGGTTGCCAAGGATCGGCACGTCGCCAAGACCTGGGGCCTTGTCGAGCGAGTTCTGCGAGTTGGCGCTCATCAAACCGGCGATCATCAGGCTCTGACCCGAACCCAGTTCCACGGTGGTTTCAGTGCGGCGGGTGGTGAGGGAGGGAACCTGAAATCCGTTGAGTTCGATCGACCCTTGGGTCGACAGTTCCGACACTTCCGGGCGCACGCGCATCGAGATGCGGCCATTCGACAGCACCGTCGGGGTATAGGCGAGGCTCACGCCGAACTGGCGGAACTGCACCGTAACCTGGCCCAGGCCCTGTGCGATCGGAATCGGGAACTCACCACCCGCAAGGAAGGTTGCGGTTTCGCCCGAAAGCGCGGTGAGATTGGGTTCGGAAATCGTGGTGACCAGACCGAGACGCTCGGACAAGTCCAGCGTGCCAGCCACGTCAACGCCGAACAGCTTGCCGAGACCGGCGAGCGTGGTGCTGCCAGCAGTTTCGATCACAGATGTGCCATCGCCCCCTTCTGTCACGTTGACACCGACCGGCCCACCGGGGTTGAACTGGGTCACCGCACCGCGATTCGATCCGACGCCGAACTGGAACCCGTTGGTGGCATCCGCAGAGGTGACGTTGGCCCCGATTTCGCGCAGCAGGCTGCGGCTGACTTCGGCAATCTTGACCTGCAAGTTGACCTGCAACGGGGTCGCCGTGCGCAGGCGGCTGATCACATTGGCTTCTTCGCCAAGGAAGGCCTGCACCAGACGTTCAGCTTCCGCCGCATCTTCCGGTGCGCCCACGGTGCCGGTCAACAGCACGGTGTTGGTGCCCATGGTCGATACGCTCACCTTGGCATCGGGCATCGCCAACGTCAGCATCTGATCGACGCTGCCGATGTTTGATCCAACGCGGACATTGGCCGAAAAGATCACGTCGCCGCGTTCGTTGCTGGCATAGACGGTGGTTTCGCCGCCCGCCTTGCCGAACACATACAGCTGGCGCTGCGATTTCACCTGCACATCCGCCACCGCATCATTGGCGACGAACACGTCGGCCATGTTGCCGGGCAAAGTCACCAGTTCACCCTTGCCGATCGACAGGACGATTTCCTGCGATGGCCGCGCAACTTGCTGAGCGACGGCGGTGGTTGCCGGCATGGCTGCCATCGGCACTGCGGCAAACGCCGCCACCAGCAACCGGGTTTTGAACTTGGGTTTCATGGGTTGGTCCCCCCTGGGATTGCCCTTGGCCGCTTTGGCCGAGAGCGAATGGCGCGAGATGGTGATCGTCATGATTTGTCGTCCCTTCAGTTCGACACGACAGTGCCGGTGGCCGGAAGGGCCGAGTTGGTGCGGCGCAGACCGTTTGACTGGCTGCTGATGATCGCTCCGCTATTGGCCCGGGCGCTGACCGGCGTTTCAATGGTTTCCTTGCCGCGGGTCACCCGCACGCTCGGTCCAGTGTAAACCGGGGCAGCATTGTTGGACGGGCCGGAGTTGAAAGACTGCTGGCTCGGAGCGGGCGCAGCGGACGGCGGGGCTTCCTTGGAGCCGCGCGACGAACGCTGGAAGCGCGAGACATCAGCGCCGGTCACATAGGTGCCGCCCTTGTCGATCGGACGAGCCATGGCGGCCTTGAGCAGCTTTTCTTCCTGTTCAGGGGTCGCATTGGCCGGGATCTTGATGTCGCTCGATGCGATCGCCCGTTCCAGCTCAGACTGGTTGTCGGACAGCGAGCGCAGCGCCAGATTGATCGTGCCAAAGGTCTGGCTCACGGCAATCTTTTCCGCGATCTTGGGGGTCACTTCGAGCGTGACGGTGCGGAATTCGGTGACCGCAGTCTTGCCGTTTTCGTCAGTCGTCTTCTCGGTTGTCTGGTCGGTGGCGAGCACCCGCAGGTTGCGAACAATCGTTTCAGCCGAGCGGAGCGGCAGACCATCATCTTCAGGCTCGATTTCCGAGCTGACGACAACGTCCACATGGTCGCCGGGGAAGATGAAGCCCGCGACGCCGGTCATCGCCGACACCTGCACCGTCACGGCGCGCATGCCCGGAGCAAGCGCTGCGGCAAGGAAGCCGCGGTCGCCCGGCGCCACCAGCGACCCTTGGGTCACAGGCTCACCGGCGGTGATGGGATAGCGCACCACGGTGCCGATCAGCTGGTTCATGTCGGCTTCGCCGTCGATGAAGTACGCGTCCTGCACCAGTTCCGAGGGCCATGGCTGGAAGCCCATCGCATCAGCGGTGATGATCGTGCCAGCGGTCAATGCCCGCTTGGCGACCAGCACCCGTGGGCCGGTGGGTTGTGCAGCAGCTTCGGCTGTGGGGGCGGCGCCTCCTGCGAAGAAGGTGCGTGCGGCAAAGGCCGTTCCGATCGCGATGATCAGAGCGCCGATCAGCAAAACCAGTTTCTTCCTATCCATGGCTGAAAAAGCCCCCTCGTAATGGCCCTAGGTTGGTTAGCGGGCAGGTATGGTTGCGGTGAGTAAGTGCTGACTGGTTAAAATCGGGTTCACGCCGCCAAGTCTGTGAAACTTGCAGCGGCGGGGAGAATTTTGGGCGCAAGAACAAGCAGCGCGCCAAAGGCGATGGCCACGCCATATGGCAGGCGGCCGGGAGTCTTGGGTTTGAGAACCACGCGCCGGATAATGAAGGCCACCGCCATCGCGCCGCCGAACAGCGACATGATCATCAGCATCTGAACGTAGCTGAACGGCGCGAGCCACAACGACAATGCGCCCAAAAGTTTGATGTCGCCGCCGCCAAGGATCAGGACATTGAGCTTGTATCCGATGAAGGCAATTCCGATCAGCACCGCGCATACGCCCAGCGCAAACACCAGTTGCCAAACCATATCCGGCCACAGCGACAAGCCGCTTGCCCACCAGAACAGCGGCGCTGCCAGCGCCATCGCGCCGTTCAGCCAATTGTCGATCTGGCGGCGTCGAATATCGGTGAAGGCAGCCACCAGCAGGGCAATTGCCAAGCCGATCAGCAGACCGTAGGAAAAGATACTCATTGACGTCGTGTCCCCTGAAAGTTGCCGTGCCAGCGGGCACGGGCGGTCCTTCACCAAGACACAGCTACAGGTTATGACTTACCAAAAAGTAACCACACTCGGAGGCTGGCATTCACGACGTTTCGCAACACGCCGCGATTGATCGCAGAGCCATCCCGCCCGAGGCACGCGAAAGCCTGTGGCATGCGGCCGATGGCCACGCCATTCGCCGGATCGACTGGTCGGGCGGTGTGCCACCTCGCGGATCGATCCTGTTCTTTCCGGGGCGGGGCGATTGTTATGAGAAGTATCTCGAAACGCTGGAACAATGGCACCGCGCTGGCTGGCGGGTGACCGCCGCCGATTGGCGCGGGCAGGCGGGTTCCGGCCGCCTCGGCAAGGATGCGGTCACCGGCCATATCACTGATTTCGGGGTCTGGATCGATGATCTGGCGGCGTTCTGGGCCAGCTGGATCGCTGAGGTGCCGGGCCCGCATGTGCTGGCGGGCCATTCGATGGGCGGGCATCTGGTGCTGCGCGCGCTGGTCGACCGCCGGGTCAGCCCCGATGCGGCGGTGCTGAGCGCGCCGATGACCGGCATGAACGGTCCGCCGCTGCCGCTGCCAGTGCTGCACATCGTCGCCAAGCTGATGTGCGCCGTAGCCGATCCCACCCGGCAGGCATGGAAATGGAGCGAGAAGCCGGGCGAATTGCCAGTGGGGCGCGCCAATCTGCTGACCCATGATCCGGATCGCTATGCCGATGAACAATGGTGGCGCGATACGCGGCCCGAGTTGGTGATGGGCCCGGCCAGCTGGCGCTGGGTTGAGCGCGCCTATGCGTCATGGCGGCGGTTGGAGGAGCCCGGCGCGCTTGAGGCAGTGACGGTGCCGGTGCTGTTCTTCTCCACGTCCTCCGACAAGCTTGTCAGCCACCCCGCCAGCCTGCGCGCCGCCGCCCGGCTTCCCAAGGGCGAAATTGTTGCCTTTGGCGAAGAGGCGCACCACGAAATCCTGCGGGAAGAGGATGCTGTCCGCGACCGGGCGATGGCAGCGGTGACGGAGTTTCTTGATCGGGTCGCGCCGCCAAAATGAGCGTGACGGTGTGGGATTTTGCCATCATCGGCGCAGGCATGGCGGGCGCTAGCATCGCAGCCGAAATTGCCCCGCATGCCAGCGTGCTGCTGATCGAAGCTGAGGATGCTCCCGGCTATCACGCAACCGGTCGATCAGCTGCCTTCTGGGAAGAATGTTATGGCGGGCCGGGGGTGGTGCCGCTGACGCTGGCCTCGGGCCCCTATCTGCAAGACCACGGCTTCCTCAGCCCGCGCGGCGCGCTCTATGTCGGGCGCGGGGAAGATCGGGCCGAGATGGACGACTTTGTCACCACCTTTGCCGGTACGGGCGTGACGATCGAACGCCTCAGCCCGGCGCAGCTTGCCAGCATGGTGCCGCACATCCGCTCGGATTGGAGCGAGGCGCTGCACCAGCCTGCCTGCGCCGATATTGATGTGGCCGGGCTGCACCAGCATTACCTCGCTACCGCGCGGCGGCATGGGGTGGAGATTGCTTGCCGTGCGCGGGTGGCGGGGATTACCCGAAGCGCCGGGGTGTGGACCATCACCACCGAGCGCAGCGACACCTGGCGCGCGGCGACGCTGGTCAATGCCGCCGGGGCCTGGGCCGACACAGTCGCGCGACTCGCAGGAGCGCGGCCCATCGGCATTACGCCTTTGCGTCGCACGGTCGCGGTGCTGCGGGTTGAACCTGCCGCGCCTGCTGATCTGCCGCTGGTGCTCGACATCAATGGCGGGTTCTATTTCAAGCCCGATGTGGGCCGCTTGTGGCTCAGCCCGCATGATGAGATCCCTTCCAATCCCTGCGACGCGGCGCCCGAGGAACTGGACGTCGCCATCGCCATCGACCGCTTCCAACAGGTCACCGACTGGCGGATCGAAGCGGTAGAGCGGCGC
>JAKFWB010000015.1 GCA_021732945.1 Porphyrobacter sp. | reverse complement strand
GCGGCTTAAGGTTTCGCGCCAAGCCGCCAAGTCGCCAAGAGAGGGTGCGGACCCCGAACCGGGCACTCCTTCTTGGTGACTTGGCGGCTTGGCGCGAACAAAAGATACCGCGACCCTTAAGGCGCTTTCCTACGCCCGTACGGCCTGACACCCTTGTCGGGATGACCCACCGCGACCGCCTCTTCCCGCGCCTTCACATGCGGCGTTGCGGGGGTGAGTTTTTCGTTCCTGGACAGTGTAACCTGTGTCTCCAACAGGGGCGGTGGCAGCGAATCGGTTCGCTATCCCGCCTCCATCAGCGCGCGAAGGTCTTTCAGCGCCTTGGCGCGCAGTTGATGGACGCGCGGCACGCTGACTTCGAGCACGGCGGCGATTTCGGTCAGGTTGAGCTCTTCGACAAAGAACAGCTGCAACACCAGCTTCAGCCGGTCAGGCAGTTCGATCATCGCCTGCACCAACCGGTCACGATCCTCGGCGGCGCAAAGGGCCTCAAACGGGTCGGGATCATCGCTGGCAAAGGCGAGGCTGGTTTCGTCATAGGCGTCGTCAATCGGGGTCAGCTTTACGCCCGAGCCTTCAATGGCGAGCAATTCGGCATCGCTCACCGCCATGTCGAGCGCGAGCTCCGCCCGGCTCGGCTCGCGGCCCAACTGCCCGCGCAGCCGCCCAAGCGCGCGGTCATACCCGGCGCGCTTGGCGCGGGCGGTGCGGCTGTCATGGGCCACGCGGCGCACTTCATCCAGCATCGCGCCGCGCACCCGGATCTTGGCATAGGCGGCAAAGCCATCCTCGGTCGGGCCATTGTGACGCTGGGCGCACTCGGTCAGCGCGACGATCCCGGCCTGGACCAGATCCTCGATTTCCAAGCCTTCTCGGCCATTGCCGTTGATATGCCATGCGGTGCGGCGCACCAGCGGCAGGAAGCGGCGCACGCGATCAGCAACTTCGGCGCGGGACGAACCATAGGGCACCGCAGGCGCGGCAAAGGCAGCGTGATCATGCTTCATGCGGCCAACTCCTTCGGGGCGGCAAGCGGGGGCGGCTCATCCGCGGCGCCGATCACGCCGACCACCGCAATCGGCTGAGCGGCGGGCAGTTCGGTGATCGACAGTACCAGACAGCGCGGACAGCGCGGCTTGAGCAGCGCGGCCAGCGCGCGGCGGGCGGGCGGCTGCACGATCAGCGCCAGCGCCCCGCCTTCGGCGTCAGCAATGCGGTTGATCTCGCGCACGATCATCGCGCCGCAATCGGGTTCGATCAGCGGCATGCCTGTGGCCGGATCGACCATCCCGCCAAGGATGGCGCTCTCCAGCCCGGCATCGAGCGTCACCACCTTCAGCGCCTCGCCCGGAGGGGCAATCCGGGCGGTCAGCCGCGCGCCCAGATCGGCGCGCACGGCATCGATGACCGCGTCGAAGTCGGAGGTCTTCTGGAGCGCCAGCGCCAAGGCAGTGAACAGCGGCTGCGGATGCGCCAGTCCGATCCCGTCCGTCAGCAGCGCGCGCAAGGTGCGGGTCAGCGCGGCGAGCGGCAGCGGATCGGGATACACCGCCTCCACCAGCGCGGGCGCGCGTTCCTTCAGCGCATTGACCCATTCGCGCACCTCGTCCGGCCCCAGCAATTGATGCGCCTCGGCGAGCAAGGCCTGATTGGCGTGAGTGGCGATGACGGTGGAGGGATCGACCACCAGAAACCCTTCGGCAATGGCATGGTCGCGCGCGGCGGGCGCGATCCACAAGGCGGGACAATCGAAGCTGGGATCGCGGGTCGCCTCACCCGTAAGACCGCCGTAACCATTGGTGCCGGGACGCACATCGCCCGCGTCAATCGCCAGCAGCTTGCCGGGACGCAGGCTGCCGCGCGCGACGCTGACACCGCCCATCAGCACGGCATAATCCTGCGCGCCCAGATCGAGCGAATCCCTGATGCGGAACTGCGGCAGCACAAACCCCAGATCGCGCGACAATTGCTTGCGGATGCCAGTGATACGAGTGATCAGCGGCGCTCCCTGCGCTGCGTCCACCAGCCCGATCAGGCCATAGCCGAGCTCGATCGTGACAAGGGTCGCATCGCTGACATCGGCCAGCGCAATGTGATCGGGGGCGACCTCGTCCACGTCCTCAATCACTACAGGCGGCGCGGCGGCATGCCGTTTCAGGCGCCACCAGATCGCAGCGGCAATCGCTGCGCCCGGCAGGAAGATCAGCTGCGGCATGGCCGGCACCACCCCGACCGCGCCCAGGATCAGCGCCACCGGCAACCACCCGCGAGGATCGGCGAACTGGCCACCAATCTGCCCGGACAGGTCGCGGGTGTCCGAAACGCGGGTGACGATCGCGGCGGCTGCAATCGACAGCAGCAGCGATGGCACCTGCGCCACCAGCGCATCGCCCACCGCCAGCGTGACGTAAACCTCGCCTGCCTCAGTCGCGGACAGGCCATGGCTGATCATGCCGATCGCAAAGCCTGCGACGATATTGACGCCAAGGATCAGCAGCGCCGCCATCGCGTCGCCCTTCACGAACTTGGACGCACCATCCATCGAACCGTAGAAATCGGCCTCGATGGTGACTTCGCGGCGGCGCTCGCGCGCTTCATCGGCGGTGACGAGGCCGGCGGCGATATCAGCATCAATCGCCATCTGCTTGCCCGGAAGCGCATCGAGCACGAACCGCGCCGAGACTTCCGAAACGCGGCCCGCGCCCTTGGTGATCACGATCATGTTGATGATCATGAGAATTGCGAACACGAAGAGGCCGACCACGAAATTGCCGCCGACCAGAAAGGCGGCGAAGCTTTCGATTACCTCGCCCGCCGCTGCGCCGCCCTCGTGCCCATGGACCAGCACCACCCGGGTCGAAGCGACGTTGAGCGCGAGCCGCAGCAGCGTGGCAAACAGCAGCACGCTGGGGAAGCTGGAGAAATCGAGCACACGCCGTGCGTTCAGGGACACCATCAGCACCGCGATCGAAATCGCGATGTTGAGGACGAAAAAGATGTCGAGCAGCAGCGCCGGGATCGGCAGCACCATCAGCGCCAACAGCGCAAAGATGCCGACCGGCAAAGCCATGGCGGCAGGCATGGCGGCAAGGCGGGCCATCGGCCCGGCAGCAGTAGTGGCAGTCACAGTCACAGGCCAAAGGCTTTCAAAGTGTTATAGGCGCGGCGCACCTGTGGCGGTGCAGCCACAGGATCGGTGCCGAAGGTCGCCCCCAGCACCTGCGACATGGGCGGTCGATGGGGCAGCAGGCCGCGCGCTGATTGCAGGGAAGGCAAGCTTGGCCGGGTGATCCCTGCGGGAAGGCGGGGGGCGAATCCGGGTTGATCTACGCTCAGTTGCTGCCCTCGGCTGTATCCCGGCAGAGTGGTTGACGGGGCAAGGTCGGCACGGGCAAAGCGCACCGCTGCGCCATCGCTCGCCCGGTCCAAGGCGCGATCAAGCTTGGTGCCGATCACGTCCATCACCTGCGCAAGACTGCGCGCGCTGCCGTCCGGGGCGTAGAAGATTGCGCGATTGGCCGCAGCTGGCCGGGCAAACAGCGCAGGCGCGCTCTGGCTCGGATCGGCCTGCAACTCGGACAGGAACCGCCCCGCTCCGCCTGCGCCGAGGAAATGGGCGAGGTAGAGTTCGGGGTGGCTCGGTTGCCGGCCAAGGATCGGCATCAGATGGGCGCGGTTGTCTTCGGCCAGCCCGGCCGCCATCAGGCTGGCGACTTCGGGATCATTGCGCAGCGCGAGGATCTCCGCCCGCCGCGAAGGATCGGCGACATAGGCATTGCCCGCAGGGGTCAAACCAATCGCGTCAGCCACCTCGCCAAGGCCGAACCGACCGCCGTGCTTCTTGAGGGTGGTGAGCCAGGTGCTATCGACAAACTGATACAGGCCAGTCGCGCTTGACGTGGCGGCGCGGGCCTTGGGATCAAGCGAGGATTCGACTTCGGCCTGCGCCAGCAAATAGTTGAAATCGACGCTTGTGGCATTGGCGGCGTTGGCAATCGCGGCGGTTACCGGTGTGCCGGGCAGGCCCACCGCAGACTGTCGCTCGGTGGGCAGCGCGGCGCCATCGCGCACCGCCTGATGGGTGCGCGCCGCCGCTTCAAACCCGGCCCGGATCGATCCCGACGGCAATCCCAATGACGACGACAGATGGCTCATGCACAGTCCGCTTGATCACATCAGCATCGCAGGGGGCGACGCCTTCAGGCGGAGTTGTGCAAGCCGTGTGCCAGATTGGAGGATGCCCGGCTTAGGTATGAATGCCTATCACCGCACCGGCGCATAGGTGGCACGCGGCAGGTGGCGCGGGCCGCCCAGCGCTTCGATCCGTGCCGCGACATTGGCGGCGAGCAGATTGCGCACCCGGCGGTTCACCTCGTTGAGCTGGCGCGCGGTCTCCGCAAGGCTGCGGGTTTCGTGATCCAGCCCCAACGGGCCAATCTCCGCAAGCTTGTCGCACAGCGCGTTCTTCTCACGCGCCGAGAAAATGAGGTCATCGGCATCCAGCGCGGCAAGCGCTTGCCGCTCCCGCTGAAGCACGGCAATCATCTGCCGCAGATTGCCGGACAGTGTGGAGCTGTCAGCGGGTGCAGCATGGGTCATGGTTTCAGCCATCGGATCAATCCTGTTCCGGCAGCGACAGGCTGACCTGTGCGGCGATCAGCGCATCGGCAATCTTGGCCGGCACCAGCGGATATGATCCATCTTGCAATGCGGCACGGATCTGGCTGACCCGCTCTGCATCGATCGGTGGAGATGTGGCCGCATTGTTGGCCGCGCCGATTTCAACGCTGACACCGGCGGCGGGGACGGCAGCGCGCGGCGCAGCAGCCGCTGGCGTGCGTGCCTCGAGCTGCGCCCGATCGCTGGTCGACAGGGCGCGGGCAGCGCCAATGCCGGGCAGTTTGCTCAGTTCGACAGAGGGCATGGCATGTGTCCTTGATGGGTTCCTGACAGCCAGAACGGCCGGGGACGGAGAAGATTAAGGAGGCGTGACAAGCCCATTCAATTGGCCGGGATCACGACAAGACCGGGACGTTCGATCCGCGCGCGCAGCGGTTCGGCTTTGCGGGCGGTGCGCACGAAGATCCATTCGCCCGGCGCGCCGCTATCCATTGCCTCGCCCTGCTGTTGCACGCTGAAACCACGCCCGCGCACCATGATCGTCAGCGCATCCCCGCGCTTGATTACCGGGCCTGCGGGCTTTTCTGCGGCTGCGCCAGCCACGGCATTGATGGCGACGAAGATGCGCCAACTCGCCGGGCCGGTGCATTCCACCCGCACCGCAGAGCGCGCTGGGGTGTGCCAGCTAACGGCGAGCGGCGCGGCGCAAGCGCCCAACTGCAAGCGCCGATCAACCGCCATGCGCGCCCCGCCGGGCTGCCCGATGGGCACGCCTGTAAAATTGGCCACGGCCTGATCGATTGCGTTCGGATCGGTCAGGCCGTTCGCAATGGCTGGCACAGCGCACAGCGACAGCAGAAGGGGCGCCGCCACACGGGTCAGCGGCCAGCCATCGGCCCGGGAATAGTTGCGTTTCACACCAATGCTCCTTGAAATAGGCAAGCAAGATGACTGCATCTCAGCAAGGGCCGTGCCATCCATCCGGACTGTAATCGTACAAGGCCCCGCAAGGCCCAGCATTACGCAATCTCCCGCAGGTCCAGTGCGGCGCAGGGTTAAGCATGGCCGTTTAACCTTGCGGCCAATCCTGATCCGATCCGTTCCGATCCGATCTATGACTGAAGCGATGGTGCTTATGCGTTTTCCAGCCGGTTTCCTCTCCCTGTCGCACCGTCCGGTAAGCCCCATTTCCGAGGAAGAGGGCGCGCATACTGGCGAGGACAATGCCACCGCACCCCGGCGTGCCGCCGAAGCCCGCCGGGTGCTGCTGGATCGGATCTGCGATTTCTTTGAACAGCACGATCTGCCGGTCACCGCGGCCAACCTTGCGACGATCTGCGGCGGATTGTCCGGATCGCACCAGGAACTGGCGCAGGCCTTTGCCGCGCGCGAAATCGCCGGGGAGCCGATCGACCAGCGCTGGCTCGACACGCTGGCGCGGCTTGATCCCGACAGCCAATCGCGCATTGCCGAGCTGGACGGGCTGATGGACAAGCTCGAATATGCATTGCTGCGATTTGCCCAGACCGCCCGTTCCGCCCAAACCGAAACCAGCGATCATCGCGGTGCCATCGGCGCGCAGCTTGAACTGATGGCCGCGCCGGACGATCTGGCGCAGGTCCTCGATCTATCGCGGGCGATGCTGGCGCGGATCGAGCAGGTTGAAATGGCCATGGCCCGCAGCGAGGCTGAGACCGCTTCGCTGCGCGAAAATCTCGCCAAGGCCCGGATGGAAGCCGATGTCGACCACCTTACCGGGCTGCCCAACCGCCGCGCGTTTGAACGGCGGCTGCAATCGGCAGCCATGGAGGCGCGCTCCAAGGGCGAGCCGCTCAGTCTGGCGTTCTGCGATCTCGATCACTTCAAAGCGATCAACGACCGCCATGGCCATGAAGCGGGCGACCGGGTGCTGTGTGCACTGGCCAATAGCCTGATCGAATACGCCGGCGACCGCTTCTTCGTGGCGCGGCACGGTGGCGAAGAATTTGTCGTGCTGTTCTATGGTCTCACCAAGGATGCCGCGCGCCAACGGCTGGATCTCCTGCGGCTGGCACAGTCCGGGCGGCAATTGATCAACCGCGAAACTGGCCAGCCGTTCGGGAAGATTACCTTTTCAGGCGGGGTCGCCGAAGTAACCGAGGATGCCGACACCCGCAGCGCGCTGGCCCGCGCCGACGCGGCCCTTTACCGCGCCAAGGAAGAAGGCCGCAATCGGGTGATGGTCGCCTAGGGTCTCGCTAGATGCTCCCTCGCCCGGCCACAGCGTCATAGGCGAGGCTGGCATAGACATCGCTGTCAGATCCGGCGGTGATGATTGCGCGCACCTTGGTCCCGCTCGCCCGGGCTTCATCGGCCAGCACCTGCGCACGTTGCCACGCCGCCGCTTCGCCGCCTTGCGTGTGGGTAACAAAGATCGTCAACGTCGCGCGCGGATCACGTGGCTGGGATTGCAGCCACTGGCCAAGGCTCGGCCCTTCGGCCACGGGCCGAAAAAGCGCCTGCGAGGCGGCAATCTCGGCGTCGATCCTGGGCTGGGCGTCTTGCGCGCGAGCCTTGCTGTCGGCCAGCCGCTGGCCGGTCTCAGCCTCAGCCGCAGGCAAGGCGGACAAGGTCAGCAAGAACAGAATCAGCGCCAGATCGGCAAGGATCAGCTGCCAGCCGTGGCCGCCGCCGCGCGGGCTGTTGGCGACGCACCTCATGCCACACCCCGCAGAACCGCGCGCCGTTCCTGCGCAGCAACAGGGCTGCGTTTGAGCTGTTCGACGAACCAGTCACACAAGGCATCGCGGGCGGCCTCCGCATGCAAGCCGCGCCGCTCAATTGCACTGGCGAGCGGAAAGCACACCAGATGAGCCAGGAGGGCACCATAAAGCGATGTCAGAACCGCTGTCGAAACGGCCGTCATGATGATGGCCGTGCCAGGGCTGACGCTGCCCGCAGGAGCCAATTGGGTAAGCCCGTAAAGCGTGCCGATCAGGCCGAACACCGGGGCAAGCTCACCGGCCCATTCAAACACCTGCACCGCTCTGGTCCGGCGGGCTTCATCCTGTGCGCGCTGGGCGTGCCATGATTTCAGCATCGTATCGACCGCGCCGTGACGCAGGAAGGTCTCCAGCATCATCCCCAACGCCCGGTCGGGCGGCAAGGCTGGATCGGCCCGGTGCGATCCGTCGCGCTGAATGCCGGTCACCGCCAGCGCCAGCGCCTTGCGATTGGCATCGCCATCGAACCCGCGCCGCAGCAAGCCGCCCGCCTGCCCCAGCGCCGCGCCGAATTCGCGCCACCCGGATCGGGCCACGCAGGCCAGCACGGTTCCGGCGACCACGATGGCGAGCGCGCCGGGATCGAACAGCGATGAATAGGTGCCGGGCATGAGTCCCCCTTCTGGCGTGGTGTGTCGTATGCAGAACGGTCAGCGCGCGGCTTGTTTAAGAGCGGCAGGGATTTGCCCCGTGGCAACCCGCCGAGCGGCACGGTTTTGCCGCCCGCGCCGCGCCGCGCGCCAACACGACCGCCTCGCCGCCCATTTGGCACGCTTCCTGCTGAATGGGCTGCACCACGGGGTTCGCCCCGCAGCAGAACGACCATCCGACAGGAGGCTTAAGCGGTGAACGAGCGACTTTTCGGCATTCATGGTGCAGCGCTGACCCTGCGGTCAGAGCGAATGGGCGTGATCGCGTCCAATATTGCCAACGCCGCCACCCCCGGATACAAAGCGCGCGACATTGATTTCAACGCCGCGCTTGATGCCCGGCTGGCCCGCGCCGATGGCCGCGCTGCCGCTTCCTCTGAAAGCACAATGGTGTGGCGCAGCCCGACCATGCCGTCGCTCGATGGCAACACAGTTGAGCTCAACCGCGAACAGGTGGCCTTTGCCGAAAACGCGGTCGCATATTCGGCCACGCTCAGCTTCGTGCAAGGCAAGGTCAACACCATCACCCGCGCACTGACGGGTGAATGACCATGCCAGAACAAGGCCCCATGACGCTGTTTTCCATGACCACCCGCGCGATGAGCGCGCAGATGGTGCGGATGAACGCAGCGACATCAAACCTCGCCAATGCCGGATCGGTCTCTTCCACCGAGGAAGGTGCCTATCGTCCGATTCGCGCGGTGTTCGCGACCGAACTCGATCGCGCTTCGGGCCTCGCCGGGGTGACATCAAGCGGGCTGGTGCGCTCCGAAACCGCGCCCACCAAACGCTATGATCCCGCCCACCCGCTCGCCGATGCTGAAGGCAATGTGTTTGAAGCCGCGATCGATGAGACCGCCGAAATGGTCGAGATCATGGATTCTGCGCGCCAGTACCAGAACCTGGTGCAAGCACTCCAGACCGCCAAGCAACTGATGCTCGAAACCCTGAGGAGCCAGTGATGAACATCACCACCACCACCACCTTGACCCCTGCCGTTGAATCAACGCTGGGCCGTCTCAACACCCCGTCCCGCCTGACCGGCGGAGGGTTGGGATCGCTTGATGGCGGCGATTTCCTGCGCCTGTTGACGACCCAGCTGACCTTTCAAGACCCGCTAGAGCCAGCCGATAACGAAGCGCTGCTGGCGCAGATGGCGCAATTTTCATCGCTGGCGGCAACCACTGAAAGCTCGTCCACACTAGAGGATATCTCCGCCAAGCTCGACCGGCTTATTGCGGCGCAGGAAGCCTCCAACGCATCCACCACCCCCCGAC
>JAKFWB010000149.1 GCA_021732945.1 Porphyrobacter sp. | reverse complement strand
GAACTGAGACGGTATTGACCTGACAGATTGCGCCACACCGGGCGTCGCGAAGGGAGGGGCCGGAGGCCCCGAGTGTAGCGATGCCCGGTGTGGCCACGCCGCTCCCGGCCGGGGTTAGGATGGTGTTGTGAAGCACATCCAACCTCGAACGGAGAACGACATGACCACGGAGAAGAAGGTAGCACGGCGCAAGCTCACTTTGCTTGCGCTTGCCGGCCAACTCGGCAATGTCAGCAAGGCCTGCCGGATCGTCGGCTACAGCCGCCAGCAGTTCTACGAGATCCGGCGCAACTTCCAGACTTACGGCGCCGACGGCCTGCTCGACAGGATCGCCGGTCCCCGCAACCCGCACCCCAACCGGGTCGGCGAGGACGTCGAGAAGGCGATCCTCGACCATTGCCTGGCCCACCCCTGTCACGGCGCCCTGCGGGTCGCCAACGAGCTGGCGCTGGCCGGCATCCAGGTGTCGTCGAGCGGGGTGCGCGGCGTGTGGAGCCGCCACGGCCTGCTCGGCAAGCATGACCGGCTGATGCGACTGGAGAAGGCCTCGGCCGACCGCGTCGTGCAGCTCAACGAAGAACAGGTGGCGGCCCTCGAACGCTTCAGCCCGGAGTTCCGGGAACGTCACATCGAGGCCCACTTCAGCGGCGATCTGGTGGCCGTCGATACCTTCTTCGTGGGTCACCTGAAAGCGATCGGCAAGGTCTACCTGCAGACTGCCATCGACTGCTGCTCGCGATTCGCCTGGGGCCGGCTCTACACCAACAAGATGCCGCTGACCGCCGTGCATCTGCTCAACACTGACGTCGTGCCCTTCTTCGAGGAGCATGGCGTGCCGATCAAGACCGTGTTGTCGGACAATGGCCGCGAGTTCTGCGGCCGGCCCGACCGCCACCCCTACGAGCTGTTCCTTCAGCTCGAAGGCATCGAGCACCGCAAGACCAAGGTCCGCCGCCCACAATCCAACGGCATAGCCTGCCCTGAGCGCAGTCGAAGGGTCGAACGCTTCCACCGCACGCTGCTCGATGAGCACTTCCGCGTCGAAGGCCGCAGGACCTGGTTCGAGACCGTCGAGCAGATGCAGGAGGCGCTCGATGCCTACCTCCTCACGTACAACACCGCACGACCCCACCAGGGCCGCGGTATGAACGGCCGGACCCCCGGCCGCGCCTTCCTCGACCGCATACCCGCAAACGACAACCCACAGGAGGACAACGACCAGAACATCGGCCAGACTGAAGCCGCCTGACTACCGGTCAGGGCGCGGCATCTGTCAGCCGATTACCGTCTCAGTACAACCTGCAGAAGCTCACGCCGGGCCAACACGGAGCGGGCGCCTCTAGCGACGGTCGGTGCCGGCGACATCAGTCACCTCATACAACGCTCTGGAAACACGGCGCTCGAAAAACTCACGGTGATCCCACGAATGAGACTGCCGGTTGGCAAAATCCCATAGCAAATCGCTAACGATTTCCGCCAATCAAGGAGGTGCCGGCCGTCGGCAGATCGGAGGGCTACTTTTTCATCCCGTCCATCATGCCTTTGCCCATCCCGTCCATCATACCCTTGCCCATGCCGTCCATCGGCTTTCCATCCTGCATCATCTTGCCATCCATCGTCATCGACTGGCCTTCCTTCATGTGCCCGTCCTTCATTTTCATCGTGCCGTCCGGCATGATCGTGCAGCAGCCAGCCATGGTCATTTCTTTGTCCATCGGACCCGCCGCCTTGCCGTCCTTCATCATCATCATCTTGCCATCCTTCATCATGACGCCATCCATGTCGGCGGCCACAACGCTGGAGGCAAGAAGGGACACGGACAGGAGCGCGACAGATGCGGCTGTAAGGGTATTCAATTTGATCACGGGCTACTCCTTCGCTTTTGCTTGTAGAGGTGGAAGCATCGGATATTGATATAGCGCCGTGACTAAGCGCGTTAGACTCGGAAACTACTCAGATCCTCCTGAACTTTTTGATTCTCCCGAGAACAAACTCGGAGGTCCGAAATACTTCATCCGCCGACGGCGGCCTGAGTAGTTTCCGAGGCTAGCCCTCCCGCATGGCCGACGTTCATGATGATCGTCAAACACCCGCCCTGGGCGACCCTCGATTTGCGCCGGCATCAAAAGCGCCGGCTTCAATCGGCGCCAATACACAGGTGACCGCATCCGATTTGGACCAGAAATCGAGGAGTCATCAAATGAGAACTCACTACCTTTTCCGTCTGCCCTTGTCCCTGATCGCTATCGCGACGGGGAGCGGCTTCTTATTCGTCAGCGCCGACAAATTGCATGCGCAAACCCCGAATTCCGCCGCGCCCGCAATAACTCACGTTGATCCTGCTCTTGCCCAACAGCTTGCCCAGTTGCAGGCGAGAGTTGCTCAACTCGAGGCTGCGCTCGCGAAAAGCGCGCCGGCGGTGGCGGCGCCACCGGTCGGAGCCGCCCCCGCTCCCGCGATGGCGGGGATGAGCGCCGGAGTCGCTCCCGGAAGTGGGGCGAATAACATGATGGGCATGATGGATAAGATGATGGGGATGATGGACAAAATGATGCCTCCGAGCGGCGGCGCGCCGATGCCCAGCGGCGGCTCGATTCCCGCTCCCGCGGCCAGCATGAACAGCATGAGCGGTGGCGCCGCCTCCATGACGCAGTCTTCCGTGCCCGGCGTCCCCGGAGCTTCGTACCTTTACCATATCGGCGTGACTGGCTTTTTCCTTGATCATCCGCAGCACATCACCCTCACGATGGACCAGCAAGCCGGATTGAACAAAGCCAGGGAACGTGCGTTGCTCGCGAAGAGCGCTGCGGATCGCGCGGTAGAGCAGGCCGAGCAGGCGCTCTGGTTGCTCACCGCTGCGGATCAGCCGGACGCCACCCAGATAGAGGCGAAAATCCGCGAGATCGAGAAACTGCGCGGCGATGGACGCCTCGCCTTCGTTCGCGCCGTAGGCGACGCGAGCAAACTCCTCACTGAAGAGCAGCGCAAGATTCTCACCGGTTTTGCGCCACCCGCACCCGTGCCCGCGAAGTCTATGACAGCTCCTGCTGCCGGTATGCCTGGGATGAAAAAAGACATGTGAGCGAGAAGTCGCCCAAGCCATTCTCGAAGTCGGAAAAAAGCGAAGGTTAACCTACCACCGTAATCAATGACACTAAGCCTTGTTCTGGTGATGCTCTCCCCGATGCGCCCACGCGATATGCTTCTCGCCGCTTTGATCGCGGGGCTGTTCTGCGTTTCATTGACCGCTGCTGCCCAGACCGTTCCGGTAGATCACGGGGCTCATCACCCCGGAGGCGGCGCTCCGACCGTTTCTTCTCCAGCACCGGCTCCCGCTCCGACCGATCCGCGCGGCGGCATAGGAACGAGCGGCACCATGGGCGCGCCTCCGCTACCGATGCTGCCTCCCGCTACGATTGCCCCGTCTGGCGACGCCGGCTGCGGCGCAATGGGCTGTATGGGGGGTAGCGGGACAAAACCATTCTACGCGACCCTAATGGACATGCCATCGCTCACGCCGGAGGCGCGCCGATTTATCGAGACCGAAGCGGGCAAGCGTCTCGGGTCCGGGTCGGAAGCGATCACCACCGGCCAGGCGCTGCTGCATCATGCGCTGTCGGCCAACGACCCTGCCGCCATGCAGCGGGCCATAGCAGACGTGCGACTGGGTGTCCTTCAGGCTGAAAGCGGCGCCGCCGCACTACTGGCCGTCAACGAGGGTCAACCACCGCGTCAGATCGCGCTCACCTGGATCAAGGGGCAGACGAGCGTGCCGGCCACAGTCGGAATGTCGATGAACGAAGGCCCTTGGGGCCTGTCCTGGTATCACCTCACGACAATGGTATTCTTGGTGGCGTTCATGCTCGGGGCAATCCTGATCCACTACGCACGATTGCGCAGGATCGACGGTCTCGTTCAGCGGCTTACGCCCGGCGCGACGCCCGCGCCTGCGGGTAATCCCAAGCCGGTGGCGCGCACAGACTCTGGCACGGCGCCGAAGCCTGCGCCCCCTTCAGTTCCAACGACTTCGGCTGCACCCACCCAGAAACCTCCAACAACGGAGGCACCCACCCCCGCCAAAGCTTCCATGCGATGGTCGGGCGCGCTGCGCGTCGCCCAAATCTTCCGCGAGACTCCGTTCGTTAAGACGTTCAGGCTCATGGAACCGACGGAAGGTCCCATCCCGTTCAGCTTTCTGCCCGGTCAGTTCCTGAACTTCTCTGCCGAAATCGACGGCAAGCGCATCCAGCGATCCTACACGATCGCCTCTTCGCCGACGCAACGCGACTACGTCGAGTTCACGGTGAAGCGAGAAGACCAGGGTGCCGAATCCCGCTACCTGCACGACAATATCGCCGTCGGGGATCACCTCGATGTGTCTGGGCCCTTCGGTGTCTTTACCTTTACCGGTACGGAAACCGCTAGCATCGTTCTGATCAGCGGAGGCGTGGGCATCACGCCCATGATGTGTGTCACCCGCTACCTGACAGACCGGAACTTTACGGGCGACATCTTCTTCCTCCATGGCGCACGATCGACGCAGAACTACATCTTTCGGGAGGAATTGGAATACCTTCAAAAGCGCCATGAAAACCTGCATGTCGTAGCAACGATGGAATCTGCCGAGGGAACCGCCTGGTCAGGAACGGTGGGACTCATATCAAAGGAGTTCATTGAGCGCGCCGTGCCCGAGATCTCCCGGCGCCGGGTCCATGTTTGCGGACCTCCGCCAATGATGGAGGCGGTTAAGGCAGCACTGGCTGAGCTCGGGGTACCAAACGGCAAAATCAAGACAGAGTCGTTCGGTCTGGCCAAAGGTGCGGTACCGGCGCCAGACGCCACCTTGCCGGCCGTTCCGCCAGCCCCGTCCGCTACGGTCGCTGCCGCCATTCCCTCCGCACAAGCCGAAGTCCAGTTCAGCAAGTCTGGCAAGACCGGACTGCTCGCCCCAGACAAATGCGTGCTGGAGGCGGCCGAGGCGATTGGCGTCGCGATCGACTTCTCTTGCCGGGTTGGTACTTGTGGAATTTGTGTCGTACCGCTGCTTGATGGCTCAGTGACGATGGAGGTCGAAGAAGGGCTTCCTCCCGAAGATAAGGCGCGCGGCATCATCCTGGCTTGCCAAGCGAAGTCCGCAGGCAACCTGGTCGTGGACGCTTGAAGTGAAGGAGACCGAGAAGCTCGCGGTTGGGGCGCTCGTAAGCGCCCTCGTGCTCGCTGTCCCGGGATTCGTGTTCCACGTGGCGCCGCGCTTTCCCGGCAGCCTAGCCGGTAGCCTGATCGGCATCGCCGGGGCCGTGCTGCTGGTGCTACTGCTCGGCTACTCCGCGGTCAGGCGCTGTGTTTGGGTAAAGACACGAGCAACCAAGCACGCATCCATGAGCGCCATCCTCTCGTTCCACGTCTATGCCGGCGTCATCGGCGCACTGCTCGGGATCATCCACAGTGGCCACAAGTTCCAAAGTGCCCTCGGGATCGGCCTCATATCAACGATGCTGGTCGTGGTGTTCAGCGGCTTTATCGGCCGCTACTACTTGGTACAGGTGGGCACTGACCTCGGCGAGCAACAGAGCATGCTGGCGATGCTCAGGACGCGTTATGATACAGTCGCAGGGACACTCGTCGATGGCCCTGCCCCTACGGTTTTTTCGGACGTGCCGCTCCCCGACCTGTTAGGCGCCATTGCGGACCTGGAGTATGCGATTAGTGCGCGAGAGATGCTGAAGCGCGCCTTGTCACGTTGGACGGTAGTGCACGTCGGCGCGGCGATCATGATGTATTCGCTTCTGGCGCTGCATGTTTGGAATGGCATCTACTACGGACTACGGTGGCTCGATTGAAGATCACCGCGGTAATCTATTTGACACTCGGCATTCTCGGCCTCGCGGCCGCAGTGCTCGTGCCCGTTGTGATCTCGCGCTCCGGCACGGCAGTTCTCCCAATCTGGGTCAGTGCCGCCAGTCCGGGCCCGCTGTCATCTGCACACGCCTTCCTCGGAGTGCAATGTGAAAGCTGCCACACCCCATACCAGGGAATAAAAGCGGCGTCCTGCATCACATGCCACGCAGCCGATGCACTCGTACTCGCCAAGCAGTCGACCGCGTTCCACGCGACGATCGGGGAATGTCAGGGTTGCCACGTCGAACACCAAGGAGCGGCGGTTAGGCCAATCAAGATGGACCACGCGGTATTGATCGAAGCCAGCTTGACGGCGGCGCGGGACCGCATCTCCCCCGGCGCACCAGCCGCGACCGGTATGGAAGCGCTTCGACGTTCTCTGGTAGCGGTCACCGGCCAGGGGCCGGCCAAGACAGGCGAGGTGCTCGAATGCGCGTCCTGTCACAGCTTCCGCGACAAGCACCGGACAATGTTCGGTCAGCAGTGCGCCGACTGCCACGCGACCGAGACCTGGAAGATCGCGGGCTTCCTCCATCCTTCGCCAAAGTCACAGGACTGCAACCAGTGCCACCAGGCGCCGCCCAGCCACTTCATGATGCATTTTGCGATGATGGATCAAAAGATCACCGGGCAGAGCAGCGCCCGCGTCGAGCAATGCTATCTCTGTCACCAGACCGACTCCTTCAACGCCATCAAAGGAGTTGGTTGGTTCAAGATGCATTAAAAACTTCCTAGATGTTTGGTCTTGGCATTATTGGCAGAGTGCTCTGGCTGAGACTCGACAATTAGATGATGCCTTTTGTTGGAAGCGCAGCCATCAAGTCTTAGAGTATTCTATCGTCATTAGTCCCATTGTTTCCATGCCCTGCAGCAAAGAGAGCCATTCGCGTTAGCGATGGGAGAGACCTCGCTCCTGTTCTCTTCATGATCGAAGCGCGATGGTTTTCGACGGTTCGCTGGCTTATGCCGAGAGACGCTGCAATTCTCTTGCTGGGATGGCCGGCTACCACCATTCCCAAGATCTCGCGTTGCCTGGCAGTAAGTCCCGCAATTCGACTATCCGCTTCCGGCCGCTGAGCGACAGCCTCTCCCTTGCACGCCCCTCCCAGACGGCACGCACAAGTATGAAACTCGGTCTTCAAACCGTCGAAACTGACATTGCCTTCCGAGGAGCCTTTCGAAAGAGTTGACTTTATGCTGCTTGACTGACTGCCCTTGCCTGAATGCTTACGCCCTGCTTCCCAAGAGCCGTTCCGACCAGAGCGAGTTGAGGACTTCATTGCGCTCTCCATGGTGAAAGCATAGCGATTCCGGGAGCTCATGCACAATCTGCTACAGACATGCTCCCTTTCGCGTGAGGCAAGCCACACTTATCCGTTGCATGCCAGAGTCGCCTTGATGTGGATCAATTGTCGAGGCGCGTCTCCAGCACAATCTTCAAGAGCTGCGAACGCATATCGAGACACCAATTTACCGGCTTTTAGCGACCGCGCCGTTTCACGGTGCCCTGTCTCACAGCACCTTCGGCAACGAAGTCTCGGTTGCGAAACTTCGATTGGTCACCTCACAGCATTCTGACGGCTTTGTCGGGCCCTTATATCGGGCGGCCACTGGCTCTTGATGTACGCCAGGATGGCAGCGATTTCCCTGTCAGACAGAGTATCCCCGAAGGCGGGCATATCCGTCCGATATCCTTCGGGGTAGGCAGCGGGACCGAGCTGGGTTATCCGCATCAAAAATGCGTCCGAATGATGCCAAGTGTGCCCGGTTGCGTCGTGAGGTGGCGCCGGAAGCCGACCGTTCGGAAGGCGACGTTGCCAGTTCGGTTGCCCTTCCAGCGACGAGCCATGACAGCTCGCGCATGCGGCAGCATACAGATGTCGCCCCTGCTCGACCTGCTTCGCGTTTGCAGGGTCGATGCGAGGCGGGTTGCCCGCGAGGAGATAGTACGCCGTACCGACAGCGATCGAAACCAAGCCGACAGCCAGCATGACAAGCGATGCTCGCTGTCGTCGCAGGGGTGCCGGCTTCACGCCAGCGATACTTCCACCCCCGGATTTGCTCCGGAATTTGCCGTGCTTGGACACGATCCTACCTATCGTCGTCCTGACGCAACCGTGGTTGCGTCTGACAGGCGTTGCTCAAACACAACACGTCGATCTCTTTACGGCTCCCTTTGCAGGTCACCGTGTAGACCGTGATGGCGCCCGACACTTCAGTCACGACAGTCTTTGCCGGAATGCAGTTGAGCTTGGCCAGCGTAGCCTGCAGTTCGGAATCGTCGGCGAGCGCCGACGATTCCACCCGCAAAAAGGCTGTCACTGCGAGGCACAAATAGAGCAGTACTCGTTTCATGACTTGTTCTCGTCGTCGCGTCAGTGTCCCTTGCCGATCTTGGTTACTGTGATCGCACCGTTGACGCGATCGGCCTCGAACTCGATCTTGTCGCCGGCCTTCACCTTGTCGAGCATCGAGGGATCGGCGACGCGGAACACCATGGTCATGGAGTCCATGTCGAGATTCTTGATGGGACCATGCTTCAGCGTCATTTTTCCGGCCGGCTTGTCGACCTTAACGACTTCCGCCTTGACCATGTTGCCATCCGCCAGCGCGGCTATCGAAACCAGGCACAGGGCGAATGCCCCGAGAATGGCCTTCTTCAACATCGGATCCTCCTTTGGGTTGGACAAATCACTCGACGACGATGGTGCCGAACATGCCGGATTGGCGGTGTCCGGGAATGAGGCAGGAGAAGTCGAACGTACCCGCCTTGGTGAACTGCCAGAGGATCTCGCCGGTGGCCTTCGGCTTCAGGCGCTTGGCATTGGGATCGTCGTGCTCCATGTCCGGGTTCTTCTCCATGTCCTTCATGTGCTTCAGGTTCTCCTCGACCGTTCCGACGACGAACTCGTGATCGATCGCCCCGTTGTTACGAAGCTGGAAGCGCACCTGCTCGCCCTTCTTGAATTTCAGCTTGTCCGGCAGGAACAGCATCTTCCCGTCGTCCTCGCGAAACACGATCTGGACAATGCGGGCCGGCTTCTTCGGATCGCCCGGCTTGCCGTAGTCGGTGTCGTCCGCGTGGCTGTGTCCTTCGCCGGGTTTGTGGCCCGGAGCCGCCAGTGCCGCGACAGAGATCAGGCTGGCTGCGATTGACACGGTAGTGATACGCTTGATTTTCATCGATACCTCCTTCAGTTGTGCTTATTTGTGAGAGCCGTGTGACGTCGGCTTGACGACCTGAAGCGTGGTGCCAGGCTTTGCAGGCGGGACTGGCTTCGCCGCCCGCGTCGTGGCGGGGGCGGGCCCCTTCCATTCATACGCAACGGTCCCGGGTGGATTCTGGTACCAGCCGGGATCCTTGTAGTCCCCTGAGGCCAGCCCCTCGCGGACCTTGACGACCGAGAACATGCCGCCCATCTCGACGGCAC